>JBCBLJ010000331.1:0-8481 GCA_038520195.1 Planctomycetota bacterium | reverse complement strand
AGTTGGTGGAGAGGAAAGCCATCGAGTCGTTCGATTCTGCGCTGGGGGCGACCAAAGCGAACGATTTTCGATTGTTTCGATCTGAGAAGCAAGCCCGCGAGAACCGCGAATGCTGCCCTGAAAGGAGGCATTCGCTGAGTTCAACCTCGATAAAAAGGGGCGGAACGTTCGCGAGCGAGAATTATTCCGTCGTTCCAGCCTCGAAAAGGGAACGCACCTCCTGAACATTCAGCGCTCGGTTGAAGACTACGAACTCGTCGATTCGGCCGTTAAAACCACGTAACGGCCAATCGTCATAGTCGCGATCAGGGCTCCAGTTCCCAAGCTCGCATGCCCCAAGCCGTAACGTCACCGTTTCGCGCTCGCTCACCGATGGCGTGTCCCAGAAAGAAGCTTGAGACACTTGCTTTCCATCGATGTAGTTGGTAACGCGATCCCCGGCTTGATCGACGACCAGTACGAGGTGTATCCAACGACCAAGGTCGTCGTAGTCCAGCACGCGTGGTGTGACGATAATCCGTTGGCGGACACCGACACGTTGCTTGATCCCCACATCGACCTCTCCGCTGGATTTGATTTGCCAGTGGAGTTCGCCGTCTTCAAATCGGTCGGTCAACAGGATCGAATTGAACTCGCGGTCAAATCCGTCCAAACGCAACCAGACCGACATCGTCAGGTTTTCAAACTCGCCGATATTGGCGATGCGGATCCGGTCATTCGGTCGCTTGAATTCGATCGACTGTTTTCCTTCCCAGCGTCCCTCCGCCCATCGCCCACCGACGATCGAACCATCTTCTCCAGGGGTCGCGATGTTGCGGAGCACTTGAGGCATACGCTGTTCCGGTTGGAAGTCGAAAACGGTGACCACGTCGTCCCGATTCGCCAAATCTTGCATGAACGCCCGCCAGCGACGATGTTGGTTCGCGTCTTCGAGCTGTTTGCGATTCCGAATCGAGTCGCTGTCCGCGAATTTTTCCGGTCGACTCGGGATCGGCGTCCAACGACCGCGTTGGGCCTCAAGCAAACGCAATCCACTGCCCTCTGTAACGAGACTCGCGTCGACGGAGCCGACGGTCGGCTCCACGTCAACGGCGCCGTCGAAGACATGGAGTTCCTCACTCGTGGCGTCGACCGATAACGCAAACTCAGTCCCGCGGTCGACATATTTCGAACGGCTGGTTTCAACCTTAAAGCCCAATGCACTTTCCGGGACGAAGCAACGCATTTTCCCCGCGTGTAGGACGCAATGGGATTGGCTGACCAGTTCCAAACGGCTGGGCCCCTCGACGACAAGAACGGCGCCGTTGAGGAACACCAACTCCGCGATCCCGGTCTCTAACTCAACGAGCCCGGTAGAGACTAACTCGCCGACGCGGAGACTTTGGTGAGTCTCGCCCCACTGGGCTGCCACCTCGTTCTGAAGCATCGCCACAGAGTCGACCTTGCGTGAGTTGACGAAGGCAGGTGTTCGGATCAACGCCGGATCACCGTCATAGTCCGTGCCCACGACATCGACGGCGCGGCCCCCAGGTTGTTCAGCAGTTTTCGGCTGGTTCATCCCAGAGGCCAAAAAGATCACCGCGGTGGTAAGCAGGACGGTCAGTGCGACCCATGCTGGCAGATACCCCGGCACCACTGGAAGCGTCGGGTGGATCGGAGCGGATTTGCTCTGCTCTGCGGATTCTGGCACCGCTCCGCCATCGTCCACGATCTCATGAAGCGCGGCGTGAAGATCGGTCATTTCACGGAAACGGCTGCGCAAACCGGCATCGCCACGGAGCAACTCCTGCAGACGCTGAAAGTCCGCCTCGTCAATCACTCCGGCGAAGTGTTGATCGAGAAGATCGTCGAATTGCGTGGGATCCACCTGAGACATGACAATCAGACGGGAAATTCTTTTGGGTGCGAATCGATACAGGCCTTCAGCCGGCGGCGAAGCCGCCCGAGAGACTTGTAAAGGCTATTGGCGGAGCGATTCAATGTCGCTGCGAGCTGATTGATTTTTGTGCGTTGACTATACGCGGATAGCAACAGCCGTCGTTCTGATTCCGTCAACTTTTGCAAACACCTCGCGAGTTGAGATCGCCGACGATCGGCCTCAGCGGTCGACCCCGTTTCCATCGACTCAATCGAAAGCGTTTGGATAAGGTCTTCGTCAAACACTAAACGGCTGCGAGCGCATCGCCGACGATACATGAGCACCTCATATCTTGCGGTCACATAGGCCCACTTTAAGAACCCGCTTTCGTCCTCCAATTCGTCAAACTTGCGCCAGAGTACCGAGTAGGTTTCCTGCATCACCTCGTCGACAGCATCGCAATCCACCAACAGGTTAAAGACGAACGCTCTGAGGTGACGTTCGTTTTTCGACAACAATCGGACAAACCGATTGACGTTTGCATCCGTGGGTATTTGGTTATCCACCGCCGTTGCGCCTCGTCCGGGCCTGGTTGCACCGCATCGATGGACATGCGGATGCGGCTGAACGATGGCCTACTGCCGCCGGCCCAAGACTCGGCCTTCCAGATCGGCGAAACGGCGCGTGTTTGCCCTCGATGGCAGGATCGTCGCCGCAAAACCGAAAATAGGAGGCAGGAATCATCGCTTGTGGCAGTAAGTCGAGCAACGCTCTTCCCTCCATTGAGCAACCGGTTCCCCAACGGCATTTCTCCGAATTCTCTTTGATGATGTCCAGACACCCCATTTCCCCACGCCAAAGTGGCTTCACACTCGTGGAACTCCTGGTGGTCATTGCGATCATTGGCATTCTGGTTGGCTTGCTGCTTCCCGCCGTTCAGGCCGCCCGAGAGGCAGCCCGACGCATGTCTTGTAGTAACAATTTCAAGCAGATCGGACTCGCGATTCACAACTACCACTCGGCATACAAACGACTGCCGATGCATGGGACCGGACCCTACGGCGATGTCACCCGCGGTCCCAATTTCACTGGTAATGAAGGTACCGAGATTCGTCGCTCAACCAAGCGTCAAGGCAGTGGCTTCATCGGATTGCTTCCATTCTTCGAACAACAAGCGATTTGGGAAACGATGTCGGCGGAGCGGACGTATTTTCGGCCCGGCGACAATCTCCAAATTGACTATTACCCGTTCGGCCCGAATCACACCTACGGCGGGTCCGACGTGCTGACGTATGAGCCCGCCCGTACGGAGATTCCGACACTGCGATGCCCGTCGGACCCCGGTGTCGGAGCGCCGGCACTTGGGCGAACAAACTATGCGTTTAGCCTCGGCGACGGCGTTTGGTTTATTCATCGCGGAGTTTTGAGTCGATTCAACAGCAACAACATCGGCATGCAACCACAGTGCCGAGGCATGTTCGTCGCCCATGCTGAGATGCGGTTCCGAGACATTCTCGATGGGCTCAGTAACACCATCGCGATGGGCGAGATCGCGACCGACCTCGGAGATCGCGATTCGAGAACCACCGTCGGCGCTAACAGCAACGATAACAACTTGATCCTTTGCAACCCGGCGGCCTGCGACGAATTCCTGGACCCTGACGAACCAACGTTCTGGGATGAGACGGCCGCCGTGATCGGCCCCAGCGCACTGAGGCGTGGATTTCGCTGGACTTCCGCGGGGCCCTACAACTCCGGCGTGACCTGCACTCGACCACCCAACAGTCCACTCTGTGGACGCAATGCCAACTCCACCCCCTCCATCGAGCAGATCGGTGCGTTGGGCATGAGCAGCCGACACGTCGGTGGAGCCCACATGCTGCTGGCCGACGGGGCCGTTGTCTTTGTCACCGACTCCATCGATGCCGGAAACCCGAACGCACCTCCCGTCGATCCGCCCCGAAGTGGATGCAACCCCCGAGCCGGCGCCAAGAGCCCCTACGGCCTTTGGGGAGCGCTCAGCACTCGCGCGAATTCCGAGCAAGTCGACACCAATGAGCTCTAGCACACCCCGAAGGAACTTCGACATGAAACGATACCTTGCCACGGCGTTTGCATCACTGATCGCGATCGCTGCCGGCGGCTGCTCGTCCAACGAGCCAGAATTGCTCGAGTACACACCGGAAGAGGTCGCCCAAATGGACGAGGACATGGGAATCGGCGCCGACGGCGCGCCTGTTGGCGACGCCGAGTTCGAAAAGATCGACTAAGCATTGACCAAGCCACACCGCATCCGCCTGCCGGAAAGACTTGAAGACCGCTTGCTGATGGCGCACGGCCACGGCATGCTTCGCTCGGCGATGGACGGGCCAGCGAGCGCCGCGACCATCGAAGTGATCGAGTCGCGACACGATTACCATGATGACGATCACCATCATCATGACGACGGCCAAGATCATCATGAAGTCACGCGGCAAAAGCTTCATCTGCCCGGAACCCCGAGCGACACCATTGCGTTCAGCGCTCATTTCGACGGCGTTCAGTTCGCCGTCGAAGCCACTCGCTCCGGCCAGTCCCCCAAGTCTCCATCCATTCTGATTCAGCAGGACGATGGTTCGTTCCAGCCATTTAAGCCCGGCCCTTCGCGGCTCTTTCGAGGCTCGGTGCTCAATCGTCCCGACGCCAACGTCAGCGTGCTTCTGCTCGAGCATGGCATCTACGCCGAGGCCTGGGAGAACGGCGAACTGATCTGGCAGGTAGAGCCCGAATTGGACGCAAGCGGTCTCCCCACAGGCATGCATTGGGTGGGGCGCTTGCCCGATGATCATGAGCTTCACGACGATCATTTCGAGGGCGGCGTCACAAAACGCGAGGTTTCGCCGCCCGACGCGATCGAGACACTGTTACCAGCTGAATTGCGTGACCGAACCAAGATTACGGCGGCCAAGCCCAACAACGTGTCGGTGTTTTCTTCGACCGACTCAGTACAGGATGCCGTTGTCCTCAATCCGGTCACCGTCAAACAAGCCGTGATCGGTTTCGACGTTACCCACCAAACGCTTCAAGATGGCTACGGGGGCAACGTCCAATCCCTCTATGACAACATTGAATTCCTACTCAATTCGTCGACCGAGGGGACGCTGGGCACGATCTGGCTTCGTGATGCTCTCGTTGACTATGTGCTCGGGACTGTCATCGTGAGAGCCTCAGCGGGCGCAGACCCGTACCGCGCCGCAGGAAACGACGCGGCGACCATCGAGGCCCTTGAGCAGGCCCGAAGTCGCTGGAATGACAACCTCGACTCGTCTCTGCTACCGCCCGAAGCGGTGCCCCAAAGCGACCACGACTTAGTCCAACTCATGACCCGCAGCGCCGGCAGCGCGGCTGGCTGGGCCTATGTCGGGACAGTCAATGAATTCAGCCGCTATAGCGTTACGCGCGGCGGCGATCCAAACTTCTGGCGCGGCGTCTCCAAGCACGAGATCGGCCACAACTGGGGACTCGTCCACAGCCACGGACGACCCGAAATTCAGCCCAACGGATTGCAGACGGGGTTGATGTGGGATCCCTCCCCGCACGATCGCTTGAACCCCGACGAAACGGTAACGGTGCTGGCCGAACGCGACAGTAGCGGCCTGACAGACATCGGGGCGTTCACGGAACACAATGTTCGCCCCCACGCGCGCCGAGATGACTATCGACTGTTCGGTCCGGGACCATTCGTTCTCGACGTTCTGGACAACGACTACGACGCGAATAACGATCCGCTTTACATCCACCGACTCGAAAACCACTCGACCACGTCACATCCGACCGACGCCGGCGGGACGGTGACCATCATCCATGGCGCCGGCGACCGGGGCCAAGATGTACTTCGCTACGAACCTCCCGCAAGTTTCACTGGGACGGACCACTTCTTCTACTTCGCGGGCGAAGACATCGCCAGCCAACCCAAGACCGCTTGGGCTTACGTGGAATTGGTGGTGGAGAGCGCCGAGATCACCGTCGACACATCGCTCGACCAATTCATTTACGACCCCGGCACAACCTCCTCACCCGTTTTTGCAGGTGCCACAAGAGTCACGCCGCAGACGTTTGGTGATGTCACTTGGGACCAAGTGGTGACCGCGATGGACCGCGTGGGTACAGGTCAGAACCACTTCAATCGGGACTTCGTTCAAGGCACGGTGCCCACGACGTTCCGCCACAAGCTCGGCCTTGGAACCTGGCATGTGAAAGTGAACATGAGCGATCCCAGCGCCGATCTGAACAACCAATATCTGTTGGCCGAAGACGACATGATCGCCGCTGACATTGATCGCCCACGCGGTGAAAACGGGACGATCGGGTTCGATGTTTTCGTGGAAGACGGATTCTTAGACCTGACATTCGGCGACGCTGATAGCGCCAATCCGCGTTGGGCCGTCAATCGCATCGCCATCGAGCGAGTCGGCGAACCGCCGACCGAAGTGGACTTGGCCGCAGACGCTTACACCTACGACTTTGGCACCGCCGACTCTCCGGTCTTCGCCACCGCCAATCCTCCCGCCGTGCGTGTCTCTCCCGAGACATGGGGCGACATCTACTGGAGCGATCCCGTGGATGCCGTTGATCGCCCTAATTACGGACTCAATCACTTCAATCGAGACAATGTCTTTGGGTCCAATGACGCGACGTGGTCGCACCAAATCGCGCCGGGAATGTGGCGAGTCATCTTCAACATGAGTGATCCCGAACGGGATTTCGACAACATGTTCATCGCCGCCGAAGGACTCGTTCGGATGGATGGTATTGATCGCCCCGCGGGCGAGAACCAAACCCTCGCATTCGAGGTTTACGTCGAAGATGGTTTTCTTGATCTCACGTTTGGTGACGCCGACCCAACGGACAAGGCGTGGGCCTTGAACCGGGTCGCACTCTCGCGAATCGGTTCGCCACCGATTTTTGTCGACCTCTCTCAAAACCAATACACCTACGATCCGGGGACCGAAAACTCGCCAGTGTTCGTCGGTGCCGAGCCGGTGACCCCCGATCATCGATTCGGCGAAGTCACTTGGACGTCAAACGTTTCAGCGGCCGACCGAGGGCCGGGTGCCGACGGGAACCACAACGCTTACAACCGTGATCATGTTTCGGGCACGTCGCCCGGCACGTTCTCGCATCGCATTGCCAACGGAACTTGGCGTGTCGTCTACAACCTGTTTGATCCCGACGTCGCGATGGACAACCTGTTCGTCCGTGCCGAAGGGAACACCGTGCACGAGGGACTGGACCGGCCATTGGGACAGAATCCGACACTGTCTTTTGAAGTCGCGGTCAACGATGGCGAATTGAATCTGACGTTTGGTGATGCGGACGCAACCGAACGTTACTGGGCGGTCACCCGCATCGCCCTCGCTCGCGTTGGAGCCCCTCCGTCACCGAATGTCGAATCTGTCGAGATCGAGCGTGGGACGCCCCAGCGAAGCATCGTCAGCCAACTCGTCGTTCAATTCGACAACGAAGTCATCCTGCCTGAATCCGCGATATCGGTCGTGCATCTCGAAAGCGGACAAACGCTGGAAAACGTGCAGGTTCAATCATCGACGCTGGCCGGTAAAACCAATGCGTTGATCACGTTTGGCGACGGGGATCATGTCGAGCCGCGGGCCGGAGGAAACTCGCTTAGTGATGGGAACTACCGGCTGATGCTGGCAGCGGATCAAATCACCACGATTGGCCCGGGAGTCCCACTCGACCAGGACTTCCATTTCGGCGACCAAGCCGCTGATGGCTTCTTTCGGCTCTACGGAGACACCGATGGAGACCGCGACTCCGACGGCCAAGACTACGGCCGTTTTACGCGTGCGTTTCTAAGCACCGCGGGAGATTCCGAGTATCGGTTCGACCTGGACTTCGATGGCGATGGCGACGTTGACGGCAATGAATACGGACAGTTCGGTATTCGCTTCTTGACGACGGTCTGAGCGGGACGGGCGCGTTCTGCTACTTTCTGGGCAATTTGCGCGGCCTGTTCCGGCGGTAACGGCAGTGGATCCGTGATACTTCCTGATCCCCACAACCAATGGTGCACGCATGACCACACTCCTGAGGGCGACGTTCTGTCTTGCCCTGTCGGCGGTTCTCGCCAATGCCGCTCCCGCGGCGATCGTGATCTCCAACGCGATCGAAGACCTGAACCATCTCGCTGGCAACGCCCAAGACCGAAACGAGATGATCCTGAACAACACGGGCTCGCTGACCGGCCGTTTTGGTGCCGTCCGGTTCGACACGGCGATTATCGGAGCCGAGGGCTTTACCAATTCGTCACTGTTCACGCTCGAGTCGGCAACGTTGACGCTCACGGAGCAAGCCGGTCGCAACGGGAACAACGGCTCGCTCTCGGGGCGAGTCGGTGCCTACTTTTTCAACACCACCGAGAACTCCGATTGGAGCACCGGCAGTGCGGCATCGGTGAATTCGGGCAACGCAGGATCGGACAGCACGACGCCGGCCGGTGACGGCTGGTTCGGCAACACGCTGGCGCGCCCGGGGAACTTTGGTGGTGGCGCGACGGGCGCCAACAACGTCGACAACCGATCCAATGGCGCGGCCAACGCCCTGATCAGTTTCACCGATGGCGT
>JBCBLJ010000778.1:0-3959 GCA_038520195.1 Planctomycetota bacterium | reverse complement strand
GCGGCAAAGATCGCGTTGCAAAGCTCCGGGGCTATCGATGGCACTCCCGTTTCGCCGACGCCATCCGGCTTGGCGGTGCTCTTGACGATGTCGGTGTGAATGTTGCGAGGGGCGTCACTTATCGTCGCGACCCGATAACCGTCGTAGTTCGATTCCTGGACGCGGCCCTTCTTGAAAGTGACTTTTCCGTAGCGGGTCTGGGTCGTGCCCATTACGGCCGCACCCTCAAGCTGTGCTTGCACGCGATCCGGGTTGATGATCAAGCCAGCGTCGAGCGACACCCAAACATTGGGAATCGTGAGCTTGCCTTCATTGCTGACGTCGACTTCCACGACGTGGCCGGTGTAGCCGAGGAACGATCGGGCGCACGCAATCCCGAAACCGCGGCCTTTGGATGCGGTGGGTCGCTTCGCCCAGTCAGCCATTTCGGCGGCTCGACGCGTGACGTTCTTCAACCGTCCAACGTCTAGCGGGTAGTCCTCCGGCTTTGCACCCCGGTTCCCCAGACCGGCGGCCTTCATATCGATCTGTCGATCGTCGCCGAGCAACTCCAACAGAAACTCAAGCGGGTCTCTGCCGCTACGCTGAGCCAGTTCATCGGCGAACGAACTCACGGCAAAGTTCTGTTGGATGTGGCAGACCGAACGCAACCAACCGATCCTGGCGTGAGCTTTCGCTTGGCCAACTTCGACGCGCAGATGATCGACCTCGAATGGCAAGTCCGTCAGCCCCATCTCGGCTTCCCAGCCCGCGGGTTCCTTTGCGAACGGATTGAACGTCGAGCCGATGGTGGGGTACACGGCTCGTTGCAACCACGCCGAAGGTTTACCGTTTTCGTCGAGGGCGGCTTCGATGCGAATGTGGGAAATCGCGTGGTAGTAATCGTGCTGGATGTCGTCTTCGCGAGTCCAGGTCACATGCACGGGGCGATCGAGTTCGAGGGAAAGCAGGGCGGCTTCGACGCAGTAGTCTGGTTTGCTCTTTCGGCCGAACCCGGCACCCAGGAGGGTGACGTTCACGATCACGTCTTGCTCGCCGATGCCGAGCGCAGGGCCGACCGCTTGTTGAACGGCCTGAGGGTTTTGAGTGGCGGCGTTCAACTCGCAGCGAATGACTTTACCGCTGTCATCCTTCGTGACCATCGCCACTGCGCAAGGTGTTTCCATCGGCGCGTGCGAAAGGTGCGGAACGCTGTAGTCGGCGGAAATCACCGCGTCTGACTTCGCGAGCATCCCAGGCGCGTCCCCGTGATCGCGCATCGTCTTGCCGGGCTTCTTGGCAGTTTCCGCCAGTTCCTTGGCAAACACTTCGGTATCGTATGCGCCGTTCGCTCCATCTGTCCATTCGATCTCCAGTGCATCGCGGCCCTGCCAAGCGGCCCACGTACTGGTGGCGCAAACGGCGATGCCGCCGAGTTGTTGAAACATCGGTGCACCCGCGAACGCGGGTAGTTCAACGATGTTCAAGACGCCCGGAATTGCTGTCGCTTCGCTGTCATCGAACGACTTCACTTTTCCGCCGACGACCGGTGGCCGCGCGATGACGGCGAAGACTTGGTTGTCCATCCGCGAGTCGATACCGAAGATAGCTTTTCCTGTCAGGATGTCATCCAAGTCAGTGATCTCGGCGTCTTTGCCGATGTATCGCCACTTGTCCGCGGGCTTCATCTTGAGCGTATCGACATCCGGAACCTTCAGTTCACGGGCGATCGAAACCAACTCACCAAAGCCGATCGATTTCCCACTGCTGTGTAAGATCTGGTGATTTTCGGCGGTGCACTCCGACGCGGGGACGCCCCACTTTTTCGCCGCGGCTTGTTCGAGCATCGTTCGTGCGCTCGCGCCGGCGACTCGCATGCGATCGTAAAAGAACCGGATACTGTTGGAGCCGTCGGTGTTCTGATCGCCGAGTCGTTTGTCGCCGATCGCCTGCACAATCTTGACTCGGTCCCAGTCGGCCTCGAGTTCATCGGCGACGATTCTCGGCAGCGTGGTTCGGATACCGGTCCCCATCTCACTTCGGTGCGTCAGAATCGCGACGGTGCCATCGGGTTCCACCGAAACGAAGAGATCGGGATCAAACGAATCGACCGAAGTGTGATCGGCGAGGGCCAATTCTTGGGCGGACGACCACTTTCCCATCAAGACGAGGGATCCTGCCGAAGCACCGATAAAACCTCGGCGTGAAAGTCCGTGCTTGGATTCGACTGTCGTACTCATTGATTTCGCACCTCCTCGGCAGCCGTTTTGATCGCCGCGCGAATTCGCGGATACGTGCCGCAGCGACAAATGTTCCAAATCTCGTCGTCGATGTCTTCGTCGCTCGGATTTTCGTTTGTTTTCAGCATCGCGGCCGCCATCATCATCTGGCCGACCTGGCAGTAGCCACACTGTGGAACGTTGTGTTCCTTCCAGGCTTTTTGGACCGGATGCGAACCGTCTTCGGAAAGTCCTTCGATGGTTGTGATTTCCGCGTCGCCGACTTCACCCACCTCCGTTACACATGACTGAATCGCTTCGCCGTCGAGATGCACGGTACAGACGCCACACTCGGAGACACCGCAACCATACTTGGTGCCGGTCAATCCGAGATGATCACGTAACACCCACAAAAGCGGCGTGTCGTCGGCAACGTCCTTGAGTTCGTGGACTTCGCCATTCACTTTGATGGAGGTCATTGGGTTCCCTGTCGGTCGGGGCTCATAGCCAGGAGGCCTCTATTCTAGCAGATTCCGGCACATTGCCCCGCGGAGTCATCCACGTCGTCGACGTGCTAAGCTGGTTGCGTGTCTGGCAGCCGAACGAGAAACACAGGTCCGTGAATCCATACGAATCCACCACAACGCGGGAGTCATTGCGAGAGCCCCGCGAGTCAGAAGCAAGCGACTCAAAAGGGCGGCTCGCCGTGCGAACCCAAACGTGGTTGATCGGAGCTGGCTGGGCGTACCCATTGGTGCTCGTCGCGGCCCTTTACGCCACTTGGTTGATCGCATGGATCGCGCTCGGTCATCCGCCGCGGCCATCGCTCGACGACCCTTCCAGCATCAGTTGGGGCGTTGATCTTTTCTATTATCCGACGGGATTGGTGCTGGCTGGTGCACCGGGAGCGGCACTCTTGGGCATCACCGTTCAACTCTGCAACCCCGCTCGCTCGATCAGTGGCCGGGGCATGATGGCGGTCTTGCTGATCGCGTTCTGGACACTGGTCGTCGCCTTCATTCGGCTGGACCCGTTCCAGGTGATGAACTGGTTCATGGACTAGGCGCGCAGCTCGGCGACGTCAGTTTTGTGGCCGGATGTGAGGGCCGCACCGTGCCTCTGCGCGCTAGGGCCGCACCGTGGCTCTGCCCGCTAGGGCCGCACCGTGCCTCGTATGATCTCCAGCCGGTTTGCCGGTGCGTCGGCAGCCAGAAAGTCCGGGATGGTTTGGCTCGTTCGTTTGGGGCGAGCAAGGAATTCGACCGGCCATTCGGCGATTCGTTCTTCTCGAACATGCTCGTACACGCCTGACTCGACCTCGTTGATGTGCTCGCGCTGCAAGATCAGCGCGATGGGAGGCGACGCACCCTCATTTTCGTCGGCGAACTCTGCTGCGACTTCGAAGCACTCGAAGGCGTAGAAATAGTCATCGCCCTGGAACTCGTCCTCGGCTCCCAACTCCGGATGCATCCAGACGCGATACTCGAGAACTTCGTCCCAAACGAATCCACCGCCGGCACCCGCGACGGCGTCGTAGGTACCGACCAAATCCGGATCAAGCACCGCTGGATATTGCATTGGATTGAAGACCGCCCGGTGAAAACGAGCAAGGCTCTGCCGGTGCTCAATCGCAGTCGGCAGATCCGTTGGATTCAATCCAATGCAATATCCAGCGGTGCTTGATCCGGATTTGGTCGGTACCTACGACGCCGTCGCGGGTGCCGGCGGTGGATTCGTTTGGGACGAAGTTCTCGAGTATCG
>JBCBLJ010000665.1:0-4839 GCA_038520195.1 Planctomycetota bacterium | reverse complement strand
GAAACGCGTACCAAAGTCCTTGTTGGCCGGCCGACAATGGGAATTCGCTTGCGCCGAAGGACGGCTGCTGTGAATCGCTGTTTGACTCAGCCTTCTCCCGTAGCAACCGCGCAAGCAGTTCCCGTTTTTCGGACGCCGTGAGATGGCCTAGGGCGTCATCCATTCGCCGTCCCGCCCCGCTCATTTAACATCTGCGACAGCAGTTGATCGACTTGTTCGTCGGACATCGTCGGAAGCTGCTCCAACAACCGAACCGACTCGTCGTTTCCTTCACACTGTTTGTGTTGCGAAACACTTGCGTTCTCGCTTAAAGGGAGCCTTGCCGTGATCGACTCGCAAACTTGATCGAGTCCTTCGCTGCGCATCAACTCCGAAATCGGTAGATCGATCTCCAGGTAGCTTTCGACCCAGTTTCGCATTTCGACGGCCATCAGCGAGTCGAGTCCCATTGAGAGCAACGGACGATCCCAGTCCATTTTCTCTCGTTCGATCCCGAGCAGTGCCGAGACTTTGCCGGCGACGATCTCCGCGACCAACGACTTTCGATCTTCCGGGTTCGCGGCTCGAATGTCAGCCACGGAAGCGATCTGTCCGCTTGACTCCGCCGAACGCACTTTCAATAGGTGAGCGAATCGAGGTGAGACTTCCCCTGTGATTCCGAGCCCACGCCAAGTCGCCCAATCCATGCGAAGTACGGTCGGTTGGATCGCGTCGGTCTGTAATGCGTGCTCCAAGCATGAAACGGCTTCTTCAGCTGTGAATGACAGGACTCCTTGACGCTCGAGCCGCTGGCTGAGTTCTTCGCGTTCGGCGAGATAACCGACTTCTCCGACGTGCCCCCAGTTCATCGCAATGCCGGGCAAACCGAGCGCGCGTCGGTAATGCGCGAGCGAATCCAGAAACGCGTTGGCGGCAGAGTAGTTTGCTTGACCGGCGTGTCCAAACACGCTCGACAAAGACGAGAACAGGATGAAGTGATCGAGATCATGTTCGACCGTCGCTTGGTGCAAATTCCAGCCGCCCAGAACTTTCGGTGCCAAGACCCTTTCAAGCGTGTCGCGATCGAGGTCCACCAGCAATCGATCTTCGAGCACCATTGCACTGTGCAGAACACCTGCCAAAGGCGGGCATTCTTTGTCGATTCTCACCACGGCGTTGCGGACCGATTCGATCGAGGCCAAGTCGACGGCAATGATCTTCACGCTCACGCCCTGGGAAGACCATTGGTCGATGAGTTTTTGTGTTGCCTCATTTACTGTGCCACTGCGTCCGCCGAGCACGAGGTGCCGAACGCCCCGCTCGACCAGCCATCCGCCGACGCGCAATCCAAAACCGCCGAGTCCGCCGGCGACCCAATAGGTGCGATCCGATTGAAGCGAAAATGGCTGGCGAGGCCCCGCGATAACACGCGAGGGCCGCTCGCTGAATTGAATGGCGACCTTCCCGATATGTTTTGCTTGTTGAACATAGCGAAACGCATTCGACGTATCGCCGGCTTCAAAGGTCGTGGTGGGCAACGCGCTCAACTCACCGGACTCCAGTCGCTTCATCAATCGACGCAGTGCTTCACCGATCTGCTGGGGACGCTGACGAATCAGTTGGTCGAGATCGATCGCAAAGAGGGCCAGGTTGTTCTTGAGTGGCAGCATTCCAAGCGATGCGTCGGCGTAAATATCCCGCTTTCCGATTTCGAGGAACCGTCCACCGGTTCGCAACGTCGACAATCCACGACGAATCGCCTCGCCAGGTAGCGAATTGAGGATCGCATCAACGCCTTCGCCGCCGGTCGCCGCGAGCGATTCGGTGGCGAAGTCCAGACTTCGCGAATCCATCACCTGTTCGATGCCCGCGTCGTGCAAGAACGCTCGCTTTTCGGGAGTGCCGGCAGTTGCGAATACTTCGACGCCGGCAAGCCGGGCCAGCTGAATCGCTGCGATCCCAACCCCGCCCGTGGCAGCATGGATCAATACCGTTTCGCCCGGCCGCACGCGGGCGCATTCATTCAATGCGTGATCCGCCGTTAAGAATGCGATTGGTGACGAAGCCGCTTCGGCGTGCGAAAGATTCGATGGCTTGCGGGCGACCAGGGCCTCTTCGACGACAACGTGAGAAGCGAACGAGCCCGGCGCGATCGCGACCACCTCATCACCCACACTCCACTCCGTGACACTCCGCCCCGTCCGCGAGACTCGGCCGCTGCACTCGGCACCGAACAAGACCGTTCCATCGGGGAGCCCCGGATAGAGATCCAGCGACTTCATCACATCGCTAAAATTCAAACCGGATGCGAAGACCTCGATCTCGATTGCATTGTCCGCGAGTGGTGTCTCCGGGATCGACTCATATCGCAATTGTGCGATCGAAGCGGATTCGCCGCGCCGAAGCGAACATCGCGCCGCGACTGAACTCTCGGGGTGCAATGGCTGGTCGGCCGCGGGAACGAAGCGTCGCACCCAACGAATGGCGTCGCGATACATCACTTCGTCTTCGGAATCGAGTCGCTCCGTCAACTCGGTGAGAAGCGATGCGATGTCTACCGGAGACCATTCCTCCGAATTGAGATCGATCAGTTTGGTGCGTAATCGGCCGATTTCGCTGGCGACGACGCGGGCGAAACCGATGAGCGGACCCTGTGCCACGCCCAACGGAATCATGGTGTCGTCCGGGGCCTGCGCGTTGCGGGTGACGAAAGCGAGCCTCGCGACTCGCGACTGCTGGTCTGACTCCGCAGCCTTATTCCAGGCTTGGACGAGCAGCATCGGCGCGAGTGTTGTTAGGTGCGTCGACTTTTCAAGAATTTCTTCGCACAGCTCTTCATTGTCGGGCGCATCCAAGCCCCACAGATAAACGATGTCCGTGACTTCATCGATGTCTGCGAGCAAGCGTTCGAAGTCTTCGGGGTGGTCGGAGTCGATGATGAAGCTTTGATCGGGCAATCGCTTGAAACTCTGGCCATGTTGTACCATCGTGGTGCGATCCCCGACGGGAAGTTGAGGCAGGAGACGCTGGGCGACGCCGGACTGGTCCGCAAAGACGAGCCAGTGCCGACTCGATTCGTCGCGGACGGGTTCCGACTTCGGTGCTGGTTGCCACACGTACCGATAAAGCAAGCTCTCCATGGAGATCTGCGTTTCCGAGCCGGAGACGCAGACGCTCTCGAATCCTCGAATTGCAACACGATGGTCGCCGTCGTGACTGAAAATGTCGATGTCCGCGACCATTCGAAAGTCGTCCTTGCGAAGGATGCGAACGTGTGCTTTCACGCGATCTTGGATCGATCCAAAGAAGTCGATCGACGCGATCTTCTGCGGAAGATAAAGGCCGCGAATCGTATGATCGAAGTCGGGATCGGCGACGATCATGCCGTGAAAACAACTGTCCAAGACCGCGGGGTGGACGCCAAAGTTCTCGCCAGGTGGGTGCCGTAGATCAATCGAGACGATCGCCTCCCCCACGCGTCTCCGTGCCGCGGTGACACCGCGAAACTTCGTCCCGTATCGAAGTCCAAGTGCCGAGCAATGATCGTAGAGCCTTTCGACGTTGACTACCTCATCGAGCGATCGCTCGCGCTGAAGCATCACTTCGTTGCTGGAATAGCGAACGCTGGTTTGGCGGCTGATCTCGCAGCTTGCCAGAGGACTCCAGTCCGACTGATCGACAGCGCTGCACGAAAGCGAAAGTTGCCTCCGGTCTTCCCGATAGGCGGTTCGCACCCGCTGGGCCGAGTTCTCTTGAAGGAGGCATGGCTGTTGAAGCTGGAAGTCGCGGAGCGAAACCGTTTCCGCCTCGCCGATCTGGCGGGCGGCCGCGCACGCGATCTCGATCATCGCCGCCGCCGGTAGAACGCATGATTCGCGCACGCGATGATCCGAGAGCGCGGGTTGAAGACGCAGATCGAGGCGACCTTCCCAATGTGATTCGGGACCCTCAAGACGATCGCCCAACAGCGGATGGGCGAGAGTCGATGACCGAGTCGTGGCCGACTCGAGGGACTCGGACCAAAGTCGCTGTTTGCACATCGCCAACGTCGGCAATCCGTCGGGCTTCGTTCCACGCGAGCCCGTCAGCTTCGCCCAGTCGATGGGGTAGCCCCATTCATAGAGCTTGCCGAAGGAATCCCGAACACTTTCGTCATCGTCAAGCTTGCGGCTCAGACTCGGCAAGCAAGTAATCGACTTCGACGCCGACTGAAAACACTCGGCGACGGAGTAGCGGAGCACCGGGTGCGGACCAAGCTCGATCGCCAGTTCGACGCCTTGCGACGCAAGCTCCGCCATCGCATCTGAGAACCGCACACTTCGACGAACATTTTTCCACCAGCACTCCGCGGTCAGATCCTGGCCGTCGATCGGCTCTCCGGTCACCGTGGAAACCATCGCCGTTTGTGTGGTCCGTGGTTGGATTTCCGCGAGCGACCGCAACAGTTCGTCGCGCACGGGGTCCATCTGCGGACTGTGGAAGGCGTATTCGACTTCAAGGCGACGACAAAAGATGCCTTCTTCATCGAAGCGTCGTTGCAGCGCGTCGATCGCATCTTGGCAGCCGCTCAAGGTCAGCGAAGTCGGTCCATTGATGGCACCGATCGAAACGCGGTCTTGCATGCCGGAGAGACGATCGCGGGCCTCGACGTCCGATAACCCGACGGCGATCATCGCGCCCCGGGAAGTCGCGAGATCCATCGTTCGGCCGCGATGGACCGCGACGCGACAGGCATCCTCGAAACTGAGCGCACCGCTGAGGTAGGCGGCCGCGATTTCGCCGACGCTTCGATGAAGAAGGCATCTTTTGTCGTCGCCTTGAAGTCGAATACGCCTTCCACAGTCCGCAGATGGACCCCGT
>JBCBLJ010000276.1:0-9357 GCA_038520195.1 Planctomycetota bacterium | reverse complement strand
TCTCAACTCTCAACTCTCAACTCTCAACTCTCAACTCTCAACTCTCAACTCTCAACTCTCAACTCTCAACTCCACCACCACGCCTTTAAACGCCGGCGTCTTGCTTTGCGGGTCGGCGTGCCTTGAAACGAGAACGTTCGACTCGGGGTAGTACATCAGTGCGTTGCCGCTGCGAATGGAATCGAACGCGCGAGCGAGGATGTTCTTCATCTCACCGGTGTCGCTGCGGACGGTGACGCGTTGGTCGTTTTCCAAGCCCATGCGTTTGAGATCGTCGGGATGCATCAGGATGATGTCGCGACGATCCTGGTTTCGATAGAGATCCTCTTCTTCGTAAACGACGGTATTGAATTGGCCTTCGCTGCGAACGGTCATCAATCGCAAGTGGTTGCTTTCGGTGCCTTTGAGCGGCGGTAGCTCGTGGCAATGAAGTTTGCCTTTGCCGTCAGCCGTTGCGAACTTTGGATCGTGGAAGGTGCGGCCGGCGATTTGGAACTCTTCTTTGGTCTCTTCGATGTCGGCGATCTTTTCGTAGCCCGGTACGACGGCGGCGATCCACTTGCGGATGGTCGAGGGTTTGGCGAGATCCTCCCAGTCGATTCCAGCGGATTCCGGTCGCAAGCCTTTGCCGATCGCCGCGATCACGGCGACTTCGCTCCGCGGGCCCGGGAGGCGTGCCGGACCGCCGTCGCTGAGGCGAACGAAATTGAACATCGATTCCTGGGTCGTGGGTTCGGGTTCTTCGTCGCGGGCCAGTACCGGTAGAACGATGGTTTCGCGCGCCAAGCCGTTGACGTGGCCGGTATTCATCGTCGTGCTCATCATGACATTCATGTCGAGCGACGAGAGCGATTCGGCGGCGAACGTGGAGTCTGGATTGGAGCCGTAGAGATTTCCGCCCAGGCAGATGCCGGCCTTGATTTCCCCCAACGCCGCGGACTCCATGCACGCGAGCGTGTCTTTTCCGGGAGTCTCCGGCAGCTTGACGCCGAACGTATCTTTGAGGGCCGCAAAGATCCGGTCCTTCAGTTTGGGCGTGACGCCAACGCTACCGATGCCTTGCACGTTGCTGTGGCCCCGGATCGGCATCAACCCACAACCTTCGCGGCCGACCATACCACGACAGAACGCGAGGTTGGCGATGGCTTGGACGTTGTCGACACCGTGGGCGTGGTGCGTGATGCCCATGGTCCATGAGAAGATGCAGCGTTCCGAGGCGGCGTAGACTTCGGCGATCGACTCGATTTCGCTTCGAGCGACGCCCGATTTGGTTTCGATTTCGTTCCAATTCAATTCGTCCACGGCGGCGAGCCATACTTCGGTACCGCTAGTGAAATTGTCGAGGAAGTTCTGGTCGAAAGCGCCGAGTTGTTTGACCGCTTTGGCGATTCCCCACAACAAGGCGAGGTCGCCGCCGATGTGCGGTTGGACGTAGTGCGATGCGATCTTGGTGCCGGCGAGCAAGGAGATCGGATCACTGGGGATCCGAAACTTGATCAAGCCCGTTTCACGCACCGGATTGATGACGACCACTTTGCCGCCGCGTCTTCTCACCCGCATCAGACTGGTCATGATTCGCGGGTGGTTGCTGGCCGGATTGCCTCCGATCAAGAACACCGTGTCAGCTTTGTCGAGATCCTCCAGCACGATGGTGGCTGTCCCGCTGCCGACACTGCTTTGGAGGCCGACGCCACTGGCTTGGTGGCAGTAATAGCTACAGTTGTTGACATTGTTGGTGCCGTAGACTCGGGCAAGGAGTTGCAGCAGGAACCCGGCCTCGTTGCTGCTGCGTCCGCTGAAGTAAAAGAAGGATTCGTCGGCGGAGATCGACTTCAACTTGGCGACGATCGAATCGATCGCCTCTTTCCAGGTGATTTCCTCGTAGTGGCTCTCGCCTTGGCGGTAGCGCAGCGGATGAATCAGGCGGCCGAGAGATTCAAGCTCGCGGGGCGACAGTCGCGAAAGTTCTTCGATCGAATGCTGCCGCCAGAAGTTCGGATCGATGCCCGGCTGCATGTCCGCGACCATCGCTTGCATACTTTTCTTGCAGACTTCGAACGAGTGGCCGATTTCGTTGACCATGCCACCCTTTTGGCCGCCCATGCCCACGGCGCAGGTCTTGCAAGTGTTGCGTGTCCGCATTGCGCGGATGAACTTCAAGATCCCTCCGGCCTCGCGAGCCTTCTTGAAGGAGTACCAGATCGCTCGAAAACCGCCGCCGCTGCTGACTCTCACCGTTCGTTCCTCAGGTCTCAAAACTCGCGTCATCGATTCACCAAATGGTAACAGCGACAGATGCGACTCGGAAACATGTGGCCAATCGGCCTCGAACGATCCAAACGGAAAAGCTTGCCGAGTCCGATTGATTGGAACTTTGCCAGAAAGGCTGACAGCCCCCATTGGGAAGGCCGAGTGGTACCAAATGGTGCATTCCCGAAACTGATTGTCCTTGTTGTGGAGGGCCCGAATGGCTCTGCGAAGACTTTGGAATTCCATCCGCGGCGTGCCGGAAAACTCAACGCCCGCGCCCTTGGGGGGCAACGAAGAAGCGACCCCAAAACGTGCTCCCGGAAAGCTCTCGCGATCCGAGCGAATCGAGATCACGCGCGAAGACAAGCGGCTATGCCGGCGACTTTCGAAGTCTTCCATCGGCTCGATCTTGGAAGTCAACGTGGGAACGGGTGTTCGTGCGGCAGCGATCCTGGAGGCCCTTGCGGGCCGTCGGGAGATGCCGCCGGTCCGCTACGTCGCGATCGACCAGTTCGAACTCGGCGGCAACGGCCTTCCGCTTCGTGACTTTCACATCCGTCTGCGGCCCTTCGACGCTCGCATCCAGATGGTGCCGCTGGACGTCACCGCGGGTCTGCAGCGGGTCGCGTCGACGATCGGCGCGGTCGATTTCATCGTGTGGGGCGAGCCGCAAGCACCCACCGGTCGCCAACTCGGCTTGTTGGCTCGCGTCAGTTCGCCGACGTCGGTGCTTGTTCAGCTCGATGGCGAAAAGTGGATCGAAAGCGAAGTGCGACAATCGGCAGCAATCCAAGCGGCCTAATCGGGCACCTGTTCGGATCGGACATCTGTTCTGATCGGTCCCGTTTCGTCGTCTGACAAAGAGGAATGGTGTTGATTCGAGTGAGGATCAGACCGTTGTCCGCTGGCGCGGGAGTTGGCGGCGCGCCGCTGCACGTCGGTGGCCCTTCCCGGCGCCGGAGCCAAGGGGCAAACAACGAACTCAGTGAGTTATCTCTGTCTGCTCGGAGACCGTCGGAGTAGCGGATTGGGATCGGCAAGAAGCCCCGTTTTCGATAGGTTTAGGTGGTAGGCAGCGGGGGTACCCCAAAGCGAATTGACCGTTCTTTCAACCAGCTTTCGAGAAGACTAGCAAAAAATGTGCGGCATCGTCGGATACGTCGGAACGGATCATGCGGGCGACTTTCTTCTCAATGGGCTGCGAAGGTTGGAGTATCGCGGGTATGACAGCGCGGGTGTCGCGATTCACGGCGGTGGACAGTTTCATTTGACGCGGTCGGTCGGTCGGATTCATGAGTTGGCATCGCGACTCGGCACCGATCCCGTTGACGGGCCGACAGGGATCGGTCACACACGCTGGGCGACGCACGGTCCCGCGACCGAAGACAACGCGCACCCGCATGTCGGCGGCGAAGGGGAAGTGATCTTGGTTCACAACGGTGTGATCGAGAATTACCAGACCATCAAGCGTCAACTCGTCGAGAAGGGTTACGAGTTTCAATCGGCGACCGATAGCGAAGTCATCGCGCATCTCATCGCCGAGGGCTTGAAGACATCCAGCGACGATCCAAGTGATCCCGACGCACGGTACGTGCAGGCGGTTCAGTGGGCGGTTGGCCAGCTTCGCGGGACCTACGGCTTAGTGATGGCTTTTCGTGAGCGGCCGAATCTGCTGATCGCCGCTCGATTCGGAAGTCCGCTCGTGTTGGGCGTCGGACAAGGCGAGTACTTTGTCGCCAGCGATGCGTCACCCTTGGCCGGATGCACCGACCGAATCGTGTACATGGCTGATCATCAGATCGCGATACTCAAGCCGGAGGGCTTTTCGGTCTTGCACCGCGATCAAGGCAGTGTGAACGTCCAGATTGAAGCGCTCGAGACGGCCGAAGCGGATGTCAGCTTGCAGGGTTTCGATCATTACATGCTCAAAGAGATTTATGAGCAGCCGGAGTCGATTCAAAATGCGATGCGTGGACGACTGGACGAGGAAAACGCGACGGCCGTTTTCGGCGGCCTCAACCTCACTCCCCAGCAACTGCGCAGTGTCGAGCGCATCATTTTGACCGGTTGCGGAACAAGCTGGCACGCGGCGCTTGTGGGCGAATACTTAATCGAAGAATTGGCGCGGATTCCGGTGAACGTCGAATACGCCAGCGAGCTGCGGTATCGCAATCCTCCGATCGAAAACAACACGTTGGTGTTCGGGATCACGCAAAGCGGCGAGACGGCGGACACGCTCGCTGCGCTTCGCGAAACAAAACGCAAGGGCCACCGAACACTCGCCATCTGTAACGTCGTTGGAAGCTCGATCGCTCAAGCGGCCGACGGCGGAGTCTACCTGCATGCGGGGCCGGAAATCGGCGTGGCCAGCACCAAAGCCTACACCTCGCAGTGCTGCACGCTGGCGATGCTGGCACTCTACTTCGGGCGGCTACGCGATCTCAGCTTCGAACGCGGCAAGGAAATGATCGAGCACTTGATGATGGCACCCGGTGCTGTCCAAGAAACGCTCAACGTCAACGAGCACGTCAAACGCGTGGCAGAAAAGTACAAGGACGCGACCAACATTCTTTATCTCGGTCGCCAATACAACTTCCCGACGGCACTCGAAGGAGCACTCAAGCTCAAGGAAATCAGCTACGCACACGCCGAAGGCTATCCGGCGGCTGAAAT
The DNA here is from genome assembly GCA_038520195.1 of Planctomycetota bacterium. Classification (GTDB taxonomy): domain Bacteria; phylum Planctomycetota; class Planctomycetia; order Pirellulales; family Pirellulaceae; genus Stieleria. The sequence continues at coordinate 4,434 of JBCBLJ010000276.1, read as the reverse complement.
GAAGCACGGGCCCATCGCGCTGGTGGACGAAAAGACGCCGAGTGTTTTTATCATTCCCCAGGGCACGACCTATGACAAAGTCATGGCCAATATGGAGGAGGTCAAAGCCCGCGGTGGCCCGATCGTCGCCGTCGCTAGCAAAGACGATCCGCACGTGGATGAAGTCGCCGATGACGTGATTCACATTCCCGACGTGCCCGCCATTATTCAGCCCATCGTGGCCGTCGTGCCGCTGCAATTGCTGTCGTATCACATCGCGCTGATGCGCGGTTGTGACGTCGACAAACCGCGGAATTTGGCCAAAAGTGTGACGGTCGAATAGTCCCACTCGTTTTTCCGGCAAAACTTGCCGATTGTGAGGCAATTCCCTCAGTTCTGTGGAATAGTTGACGCGTTGAAGTATGGTGTCGATCAGCCTGTTCGGCACATGCAGAAAAGTCTTCTTTCTCCTCCAAGCGAGCCCTATCCATGACGAGCACCGGTCTGACGTTCAACTCTCGTAAGGCGCTGATGAACAATATTGGTGAGGCTGCTGGCACCGAGCTGGCCAACATGCTCGCAGAGATGGCTGCTGAGATCGAAGAACTGCGCCGATCCAAAGTGAACGTCACTCGGATCGTACCGAGTTCCAGGAGCGACTCCTCCAGCCCGCGTTAATCGCTGCCAATCAGGGCAGGTTCCAATCAGGCGCAGGCTCCAATCAGGTGAAGGTACTTCGCCGCTTCTCATGGCCCCATCGCGACGTCGAGCTTGATGTTGCGCAGCTGATTGTCGCGACAAAGATCGACGAGTTCCCCGCGATCACGATCACCATTCGTTGGTACGCTCGTGAGGCTCCAGCGGGGACATTCTTTCAAAGAGTGTTGGGCATCGGCTCCAGCTCATTGCCGGCGAGCTTGCGCGGTCGGTTGGGTGCCTTCATTAACTGGCTCTCGGAGCCCTTGGCTTGCCTCGTCGATTGCAGAGATTGAAAGGGCAATGCAACGCGCACGTGCGCGGGGCAAATGTCCGCGCCGCGTAGTCTTTGTCTTTTGCGTTTCAATGCCCGTGACGTGAACCGACGAGCGGTTCACGACTATTCGGATCAAGGTTGTTTGGTAGAAGAGTTGGCCTTAGTGGCGCGGGCCTGTCGGTTGGCCGCCGGTTGCGCATCAATCGAGCGCATGGTTGCTCATCAATTACGCACGCCTTGCGTTGCTTTCAGGCTGTGCTTTTGCATCAACGCAACTGCGTTCAGTTCTTCAGCGTCCGCTTTGCTTAGCGGCAGACAAACCGCAATAAACTTTCGTGAAACAGATTGGCACGCGGAGTGCGTAACTGAGTTGGTAGGGAGGATTGCAGGGACGCCATTAATGGCCAGGAGGCCTGATCGGAAGCAACGGGGAATTGCTTCCGGTCGACGAGTTCCACACCTTTATTGTGGGATTCGATACATGGTACAGGGTCGGGTGATCCAGTCGCTCGCTGGATCACCCGACTCCGCCATTTCTTTCACCTGGGATCAATCGCTTGTCCCGTACCGCTCTCGAAAGCAGAGTGCGTGAGTGCGTGCAAGCGTTGCCGTCGCATCGAAGCCCGCTTGAGCGGCACAGGTCGCAAGACTTGTGAGGATCACTTCGAATTGCTGGAGCGGCTCGGCACCGAGATCCCATCCGGCGCGAAACCAGTTTTTGACGGCGCGTGGGAAATCTACAGACCGTTCGGCTACAGTGGCTTGTTTTTCGAAGTGGTCGTACACGGAGCGCCGGCGAGCATCATCGGTGGAAAGGTGCATTGCCGTGAGGTACTCGCGCTCGCCGTCGTCGCGGGGTTCGTGATTCAGGTCAGTGAGTCGCAGTGCCGCAAATTTGTTTCCGCCGCCCGTCATTGCTTCCGTCCCAATTCGGACGCACTGGTCGGTAAAGGCGGAGCACTGTAGCCCTTCTCGGTAGAGTTCAATTGCCTGCTTGCGTTCGCCCTCGCGCTCCTTTGCGTAGCCGGCAATATCCCAGCCCCAGGCCAGGTACGGTGCGAGCTGCGTGATAGCGGTCGCGTGTGTCGCGGCCGCTTGCCAAGCCTGATCGCCGGACTCCGTTGGGTCAAAGGGCCGTTCGCCCAGGGCATCGATGACCAGTTGGCAGCGAACGGCGGGTTCGCAAAGCCGGAGCCGGATCATTTCGTCGGCGAGTTCGCCTCCGTTCACCTCGTCTGTCAGATCATGGCTCCATTGATCGACGTGGTTCGTCGCCCACTGAGTGAGTTTGGAAGCAGGATGCGAACGACGCACGGCCAGACCGGGGGCGTAGTCGCGATTGCCCTGGGGAAGTCTGCGCCGAAGATGAGCGAACAACAGTGCTTGTGCGATCCCGTCACCCCAAGGGATCCAGTCGCCACCGCCGTGATACCAATGGACGATCTCACGTGCGGTGTTGTCATTTCGTATCCGTAAGCAGAGCCAATCGCCCATTCCGTTTCCAACGAGCGGAAGCAGGTCACAGGGCATGAGCGCCGGCCAGATGGCGCGCGGTGCATCGGAGAGCAACTCTTCGGCGGCGACGGGCTGAAGAAACTGGTCCCCGGTGTCATCGACATGTTCTCGCCAGATTTCGGCGTCAAACCAGTCGGTGAGATCGGAAGACAGTCGGCAACCGTACTTCGACTCAATCAGTTGAGCCCAGGAGGTCGGCGTGCCGGCTTTGGAGGTCGGCGTTTTCAACGTTACCGAACAAGGCTCATGTAGAAACTGAAGACCCGTCGATCGTCAGTGGGGGCATCGTTGACGGGATAAGCAAAATCGAATGCCAGCGGTGCGGGACCGAGCGCGGGAATGGCGACGCGAAGTCCGAAACCGGGGGCCACCCGAAACGACTCTGATTCTAACTCGACTTGTTCTTCAACCGTTCCGAAATCGCAGAACAAGACGCCACGAAAGGCGTCATCGGCGGTGATCGGAAACATGTATTCGACCGAATTGAGCCACTGGAACTCACCCCCGGCCTCGACTCCGGAAATGACCGGGCCGGCGCCGCGGAAGTCGAATCCGCGAAGCGTCGCATAGCCGCCCGCGAAAAAGTGCTCGTAAATAGGCGTTTCGGTTCCACTGATACCGAGTTGTGTGCTGTAAGAGAGCGTCTGCTTGCCACTGTTGTCCGCCCGCGACGCGAGCAACCAGTACTTGCGGTATTCAAATTCAAGCCGCGGATAGTCAAAGTCTCCGAACGCCTGTTCGAAGGTCAATTGCATGAAGTGACCTTGGCTCGGCTGAATCGGACTGTCTCGAGTGTTGTGGGTGAGCCCCAGGCTCGCACTGTAGATGCCATTGTCACCATCACCGATGCCTCCGGGGCCGTCGGACAGTTCGGCGATCGGGATTCGAATGTTGTCGACGCGAACGCGTTGGCCGCTGATTCCGGCCGAGACCGAAAGGTCGGGCGTGATCCGGTAGCCGAGTGCAATCCTGCCGCCGAGTCGATTCTCGTCCCAGTCACGAAAGCGGCGATCGTAAAGAAAGCCACTTACCGAAAAGCTGATCGGTAGGTAGCCGAACAGATTGGGGTCGGCGAATTGAAGCGAGTAGCGGTCGAAATCGCTACCGGGTGCCGCTTCGGCGCGAAACGTCTGGCCGGCACCGCGAAACGCCGTACCGCTGAACAGATCGCGGAACGAACGCGGCCATCGACTGATGTCGAAATTGCGTTCATCGATTGTGACTTGTCCGGTGACGCCCGCGTCGCTGTTGACGGCACCGCCGAACATAATCCGTCCGGTGCGAGCCGGAAAGCCGTTCACAATCAGGTCCGCGACGCGGACATTCGGCGTCGTGAACACGGGGTCGGTTCCCAGCGGAGGGAAAGTATTTCCAGCGCCGATGGATGTTGGGCCCGGAACAACGGTGCGCTGACCGCGCGGACCGAATCGGGTCGGCGGGAACGTTACCTCGCTTGGTGGCTGCTGCGCGAAGACTCGATTGGCAGGCGCAGGCTGCGGCGCCGGTGCACTGAAGTATTGTGGCTGGCCTTGCTGCTGCTGCTGAGCCTGGTACTGCTGCTGAGCTTGATACTGCTGTTGAGCTTGATACTGCTGTTGAGCTTGATACTGCTGAATCTGAGCCGCGGTCGGTTGGCCTTGCGGCGCGACCTGCGCGGGCTGTGTTTGGTAGGCCTGATTCTGCTGGGAGAGCTGTGAAAAGTTCTGCGAGACACCGCCGTTGGCGTACGGATACGAGTTGGAACCCGATTGGGCGCTGGCGAAGGCCGCGGGCGTGAGCAGCATCAATCCGATCAACGCGACTCGGGTACCCGGCGACGTGGGCCGATCCGTCGCGTCGTAGCGGGTTTTCGTTGGGTTCATGGAGTTGTCGCGGGAGAGGGCGTCACTTGTTTTCTTGAAGCCGGTTGGGAGGGACCGAGTCATCAGAACACGTCCTTCGTTGGCTCGACGATGATGTCCGGGGGA
>JBCBLJ010000983.1:0-2745 GCA_038520195.1 Planctomycetota bacterium | reverse complement strand
CGCGTCCATGGTGAAAACGACGTCACCGGTCGCTTCGGCAAAACCGGCCGAGAGTGCCGCTGCTTTGCCAAAGTTTCTTCGAAAACGAATCCCGCGGACCTGCTCATAGTCTTCGGCGAGAGCCACGATCCGCGGCCATGTGAGGTCCGACGAGCCGTCATCGACAAACAGAATATCGAACTCTAATGCGAGTTCGTCACACACGTTGGTGATCTTCTCAACCAATGTTCGGACGGTCTCTTCCTCGTCCATGGTTGGGATGACGAACGAGACCGATCTTGGCAATCCACTCATTGAATTCCTCATTGTCGGACGGAATCTTTGACCGCTTCACAGCGGTGGTCCGACACATCCGTCAGCACCGCGAGCGTGTCGGGATTGAACCCCGGGGATCGCCCCTTGTGCTTCCAATTGCTAAACCATCGCACAGCCGTATCTTAGCAGACACGCCGATCGGGCACGCCATCGATTTTCGTTCCGCAATCTCGCCAAACGCTCGTCGCTCGCCCGCCGCCGACCAAAGGCGTGTCCGAAAGCGTCCGAAGACTTGCCCCCTAATCGCCCTTCCGATTCAAAATGTACACGCGACGCAATATTCGCTTTCCAGTTGTCCTAAGGTTGTCATCGAAGCATTTTTTGATCTTCGCGGTGTGGAGTTCCTTTTTGACCGGGGCCTACCTTTGGCTCCTTCCCACCGGCATTGACCTCAGCTTGCCGATCGCACCGGTCAGCACCATCGGCGTCGCCGTCGCTTTCTACATCGGGTTCAAGAACAACCAAGCCTATGATCGCTACTGGGAAGCCCGAAAAATCTGGGGTGGCATCGTCAACGCCAGCCGCAGTTTCGCGAACCTGACGCTAACGTTTGTTTCTGCCGACCACAGCGATCAAACCGTTGACAACGATTTCGTACGATCTCAACAACGCGATCTCATCTACCGACAGTTGGCCTGGATGCACTCGCTGCGTTTCCAACTCCGCCGCAAGACGCCGTTCGGCTTCGAGCCGACAGGTGCCGCGAGAGGCTTCATGCAGAAGACGGACGTCAAAGCGATGCGTGAGTATCTTTGCGAACTGTTGCCCGAACAAGAACTGAGTGTCGCCTGCGAACGCGTCAATTCCGCAACGCAGATCATGCGAATGCAAGGCGAACACCTGCGCAAGCTCAGCGATGAACACAAGCTGCTTACTGAGTTTCGCCTCATCGCACTGACCGATCTCGTGACGGAAATGTACACGCTGCAAGGCAAATGCGAGCGAATCAAAAACACGCCGTTCCCAAGGCAGTATGCCTATTTCAGTCTCGTTTTCACTTACATTTTTGTCTTCCTGTTGCCGTTTGGCATCCTTCGCGAACTCGGCAGCTCCGAAAACTCACTCATCTGGCTCACCGTCCCCCTCTCCGCCGTCATTTCCTGGATCTTTTACACGATGGAATCGGTTGGAGACGCCAGCGAAGACCCCTTCGAGAACTTCGTGACCGACGTGCCCATGACCGCGCTCTGCCGAACGATTGAAATCGATCTGCGGCAGATGCTCGGAGAAACCGAAGTTCCCAAGCCGCTCACACCTGTCAACGATGTGCTGATGTAGTCGTGCTGATGTAGTCGTTAGGGGCGTGATCCAGTTGGCGGGCCGTCTGAGACGCTAGCGCAGGAACGACCATCGATCGATCTGCTTTTAAGCCAAGATTCGCTGGCGCGACGCGAATTCAGGGCATGCAAGCTCAAGGACCAACTCTCTCAGCGAAACCGTACGCCCCACCCTACGCGGTTTCGGAAGCGAGACCGATTCCCACCCACCCGATTCCCTTTGCCTACCTATTTTGGTTGCTGGGCTTCATCGGCGCGCACCGTTTTTACCTTGGGAAACCCATCACCGGAACCATCTGGTTCCTAACCGGCGGCCTGTTGCTGGTCGGCTGGATCGTCGACCTGTTTTTCATCCCATCGATGTGCGAAGAAGCGCAGCGTCGCTTCCGCCGCGGCCACACCGATTACTCGGTCGCGTGGGGCCTCCACGCGTTTTTGGGTGTGTTCGGCATCCACCGCTTTTACATGGGCAAGCTACTCACCGGCGTCCTCTACTTGCTGACCGGCGGGCTGTTCGGCATCGGCTACGCTTACGATTGGCTCACGCTCAACACCCAGATTGATGAACTCAATCGCGGTTTTCGTTAGCAACCGGACGCACTTAGCTGCAGGTAGTCAACCTCGCGACGCGGGGGAAAACGAAACTCCTCGATCTCGCGTCGCTGGCAGAAAGCGGCTCGGGGTAAACGCGATGCCAACACCATATGCGTTGGTTCGCGCAGCGATTTGCTTGAATCAAGTGTCGATCAAGTCTTCCGGATTCAGGATCGGCTTTTTGTTTTCTTCCGTTTCCTGCTTTTCTCGCCATGGCTTACGAGCGCGGTAGTTTTCGAGTTCCTCTTCGAGCTGTTTGAGCTGGTTATGGTCCTTCTCTTTGCCAAGCTCAACCGCCTTTCCACTCCACTCGATCGCTTTGTCGAAATCCCCCACTTCGGCATACCCGGCCGCGAGCGTGCTCAAGATGTGGGGCTCGCCGGCCTCCGTTAGCTCGACCGCCCGTTCACCCAACTCGACCGACCGCTTCCCGTTTCGGATCGCATCGTTGGGGCTCGTCGCGAGGACCCAAGCAATCTTTGTCCGTTGCTTGATCGCCATCGAAGAAAATCGAATGGCCGATGCGATCAACGAAATGAAAACGCTGGTGTCACGCGAT
>JBCBLJ010001080.1:0-2217 GCA_038520195.1 Planctomycetota bacterium | reverse complement strand
CCAGAAAGTAGAACAACACCTTGCTGTTCACCCTGCTGCCTTCGAGTGAGCCGAACTTTTGGTTGAACGACGGATCGACCGATGATCCGTGACTCGCAACGAGCGATACTCCGGAACGCAATCTCATGCTGGCAGGGCACTACGCGACGGCACTTGTCGCCAACCAAAAGTTCGGCTCACTCGAAGGCAGCAGGGTGAACAGCAAGGTGTTGTTCTACTTTCTGGTTGCAAGCCAATTCCCGGACCTGTTGTGGGTTGTCTTTCATTTCATGGGGCTCGAACCGACGACTCCGGACAGTCTGCTGGACATGACACTCAAGACGTTGACGGTGGACATGTCCTTTAGCCATGACTTGATTCCAGCTCTGTTTTGGACCGTTGTGGTTTACGCGGCTGGCAGACTCTTGTTTAGCAAGGCGATCGGCCTCGCCGGAGGTTGCCTGGTGGTCATTCACACCGCGGCCGATTACGCCGCAGGGTACCCACACCATCTTTGCGGAGCGAATACGCCATCGATCGGTTTCGCCGCCTACCACTCCGTGCCCATGATTGCGGTAGCGTGGGAAGCAGCATTCACGGTCGTCGCACTGTTCTTGTTCTTCGAGGGTGAGAGGAAAAGTGGGATTCGCCGAACCGGTTGGAACGCTTTCACGATCGTGGGTCTGTTCGTGTCGAACGTCTTGTTCATGGCATTCCTCGCCTATTCTTCGCTTCGTCAGCAGTTCAACCTGGAGATTGCCACAGCCTCTTGACGGCCCTGATGCCGAACATGGTCGCCACCTATTGGGGCATGCTGATCTTCCTTTTTCTGACCGTAAGACATACCAAAGCAAGTGCCGGTTAGGATAAGGCCTTGAGAGCCCAGCAGAGCCGACAAAGCACTTTCGGGAGACCCTCTCCGCTCGCGGCCCATGATTCCTGACTTTTTGCCGTCGAGAGTCGCACGAGCATTCAATCAGTGAGTCTCAGTGGCCAATTCAGACTACGACCCCAAAACGCTTTCCCACGTCGATCACGTCGAAGTCGTCGTGATCCGTGTCGAATCGCCGGGTGAGATCATGCGAGCATCGGATGTCAGCGATTTTGGCGAGGCTTTTCGATGCGAGGCAGAGTTTGTGAAACCGATGGTTGCCGCTTGGCGCGGACTCACGACCGGTATGTCGGCGAGATGTCACATCCCGCCCTTCGGTTTTCGATTTCTGTCCAATGAAACGCTATTGCTGAGTGCGTCGGTTTGCTGGCGATGCAACAACCTCTACGGGAGTTCCGGATCCGAACGCCTGTTCTACGCATTTGAATCCAACGGCGACGCCGCACTACAGCTTCTTGAGCTGGCCAAGCAGGTGACGGGGCACGAGCCGAGCTCCGAGTCCGCCTGAGTGCGACAAAAATGTCGCCGCGCTCCTTTGCGAAGTCGGCGTGCCGCTTTCGACGGGGATTGCGTGGTCGAGTCAAGACGATAGCCTTCGTGCGGTCACGACCCAGACGACGACAGGAGCGTCCTATGCCATCTCCCGGTCAACATCGACGCCCGCTTCACTTCACCGACCTCGATTCCGCCGTCCTTGAAATCGAATCGATTGCGGACACAGGCTACCAAATGCATGGCAATTGGACGCTGGCTCAAGTCTGCCGTCACCTTCGGCTCACACAAGACGCTAGCATCGACGGCTATCCCGGTTGGATGTCGCTGTTTATGCCGCTTCGTCCGCTCATACGAGGGTTGTTTCTCCGGCGACTTTTGGCGGGCGATTCAAAAGCGGGAATACCGACCTCTTCCAACTTTGTTCCCGACGGCGATCTCGACGATCAAGCGGAGGTCGAGGCGTTCAAGGACAGCGTCAGACGTTTTCACGACCATCAGGGGCGGTTTCACCCGCACCCGGGGTTTGGCATCTCCGATCGTGAAACGCTCGAGCGATTGCATGCCGCGCATGCGGGTCATCACCTGGGGTTTCTTATGCCAAAAACAAGTGAATCCTCGTGTGTCTGAGCCGCTTTCGTTCACGATCGCATGCTTTGCGTCGATCAACACCGGTGCGTTCAGGGAAGGTTCGTCGCCATGGTCTGTATCTCCCGTTTGGCTTCACTCAGAAACCTTGACGCGTCGTCGCGATCGGGTGCCAAACGCAGTGCTTCTTGGCACAATCGATGAACTTCCAACCAGTCCTTGTCGCGACGAGCGGTGACGGCAAGATGAAATAGGCTCTATTTCAT
>JBCBLJ010000734.1:0-4263 GCA_038520195.1 Planctomycetota bacterium | reverse complement strand
TGGTTCCTGACACCGTTTCCGTAGCCAACCCTAAAGTCAAGCTGTAACGGACCACTAGATCAGCCCCGACAAAACACCGTCATCGCAGAAGTCTGGATTGCCGAATGTCTCTTCTGGCATCCCGAACCCCTCGAGCATGCTCAGCAGCAGACGGTTGTGAGGCACACGGCCAAAATCGTGAGCGAGGCCGGTCTTGAAGTCGAATCCACCGCCGACCATGACGAAGGGGATGTTATCGCGTGTGTGCGAGTTGCCTTTCCCCAGTTCGTTCGTCCAGACAATGGTCGTATTGTCCAGCAGTGAACCGTGTCCCGACGGATCGGGCGTCTCCTTCATACGACGTGCCATGTGCGCGATTTGCTCGGCGTACCACGTGTTGATTTGAATCAACTTTTCGTAGGCGTCTTCGTTGCTGTCGGGCTCGTGCGAGAGCCCGTGGTGGCCTTTGTCGATGTTCAACCAGCGCATCCGCGGTTGTCCGACACTGTTGGTGATCTGGAAGGTTGCGACCCGCGCGAAATCCGCGACGAAGCTGTTGACCAACAACTCCGTCTGCATCTGCGTGATCTGCGGCATGTTGTCGTTCTGTTCTTCGATGTTCGGCGGCAACTGTGGAGTTTCGTGTCCGACGGAGTCATTCTTGGTCGCGGCCGCCAACTCGGTCTTCAGTTCCGTCTCCACCGATCGCACCATTTGCAGGTGCATCTCCAGCATCTGACGATCTTCGCGACTCAGGTGACGATGCACTCGTTTGAAATCGCCGGCAAGGTCGTCGAGCACGCTCGCCAGCATCGCCCGGTTCTTTGCCTGCCCATACAGTTTGTCAAACATCTGGTAGGGGTCGCTGATCGGCGCGACCGGCTGATTGGCGCCCGCATACGACATCCGCGTCCAGGTATCGGCGCGATCAGGGACCATGACGCCAAACTCGAGTGAGCCGAAACGGGTACGGGTCGAGTCGTCAGCTTGTAAACGATTCTTGATGTGTTGGTCGATCGAAATGCCCATCGACCACCCGGCCGGCGTGTCGCTTCCGCCTTGCACGTCCCCAGGAAAAAGCTCGATACCGGTCAGCAGGCAACCGATCCCGCGCATGTGACCATCGCCATCGCCTTTGATCTGGTTGCAGATACCTTTGAGCGTTACGAGTTGATCTCGAAACTCTTCGAGCGGTTTGAGGATCCGCTTGAAGTCAAAATCTGCACCCGTGCTGTCCGGCCAAAAGTGTTTGGGGATCACTCCGTTGGGACTGAAGACGTACACCACTCGACGTCGACGCTGATCGGTCGCGGCAAAGGAAAGACTCGGCAGACCCATCAGCATTCCTGCGGCGGTCGCACCGATTCCCAGTCGACTCAAAAACTCACGTCGATTCACTTTCGTCTTCCTCTGGCTGGAGCTCGCGCATCGCGACCAAGACTGCGATCTCGGTGATGAGATCCCGCATCTGAAAGTCACTTGCACGAAATTTACTCAACAATTGATCCGATGTGTTGGCGCCAAACGCATTAATCGGCTGCCGCACGAAAAACTCGAACACCCGTTCGATGAATGCACGATGGGCGTCCTCGTTGTCCGCTAAAAACCGCGCCAAGTCCCTTGCTGATGCGAATTCGATCCGCTCACCGGTCCGTGTGACATAGTATCCGTTGGAATCAATCGGCTTGGACCGTTCCTCTCGCCGATATCGACCCGCGGCATCGTAATTCTCAAGTGCGAATCCGATCCCGTTGATCTTTTCATGACACACCTGACACTTCGACTCGCCGGTCTGCAATTGCACGCGTTCGCGGGTCGTCAGCGAGGGATGCAATTCCGGATTGAAGGGTGTGAAGGCTTCATTCGGTGGACGCAATGTCCGCCCCAAGACGTGGCGTATCAAGAACACGCCCCGGTGGATTGGCGACGTGGTGTCGTGATAGCTGAGGTCGCTCATCAGGAGCGGATGCGTGAGCACGCCTCCACGATCGGGGTCCGCCACGCTTTTCGCCAAGTCGCGTTGCTTTGCGTCGGCGTCGAGTTTCCAAGAGGGGCCATAGAACTGTTCGAGCCGCTCGTTGGTCCAAACTCGGTCATCGGTGAACAGTCTTCGATAATCGCTCGCATCGCTCCAAAAGACTTCCGACAACTGACGTTGTAGAGAGCGATGAAGTTGGCCGACGAGTTCGCCGTCGAAACCCTCGTAGCGTTTGTCCTTGACGATCTCTTCGGCCGGGTCGATTCCCAGCCACTGGTAAAACATCGCCATGGCCTTGCCGTGCACGCGCGGATCATTTCCAAGTCGGATGGCCACCTGTCGAATGCGGCTTTCAACCTTGTCGGGCTCACCCTGCATTCGATCCCGCTTGATCTCGTCGAGCAACCAGCGTGTTGTCGGTAACGAATCATGCAAAATCAACGAGAGCCGATTCGCCACTCGTTGACTCACGGGCGCGCCACCATCGAGCGTCGGATAAAGGAAACGCGGCGACTTGAGCGCGAGCAAACACACCCGTCGTATCGCCTGAGCATCATCGGGTTCCGCCTCAAGTTGGCGGTCGATGAAAACCGAAACGGTCTGTTCGTCGAGCGGCCCGCGAAAGGCGATGCCGACCATTTCAACGAGAAACCGGCGCAATCGTTCGCGGTTGTCCTGGCTAATGCCACGGTTTCTTCGGCTGAAGTGAGGCCAAAGATCGCGGGCCGCCGCGTCACCGAACTCAAACGCAGCTCGAGTAATCGACTCGTCCCATTGGCGGTCCACGTTCGTGCCTCGATCGTAACCGTAGGTGCGATCATCCGGCGGGAGCTTTGTCTGCAGCGCGAACGTATTGATCGATCGGCTGGGCAGAAGATTCTCCGGCGGAATCACCGACTCCACGCCACCGGGAGGAACCCATCGCAAGGCAACACGCGCGGGCGGCAGTTCCGTCTTACGCTTTCGTTGAATGAACCACAAGCTAACCGGGTAGTGCCGACCACCGATCAATCGCAGCGTACGACGAAACTCGGTTTTTCCCTCAGACTGCACATGGTTGTCGATGAGAACGTGATCATGGTGACCGAAGTGAAGCTTGGCACTACAGGTCGTCTCCAATACAAGTTGGTACCGCCCGGTGTGTTCGACCGAGAGCGAACCCTCCCAAGTGATGTAGAACTTGTCTGGACTCACGCCTTCGATGGGGGCTTCTCTCCCGAAATCAAAGTCGACAACCGGATCCACTCTTTCCAGCTTGCGTTTCTTCTTGTTGAAACGATCGTCATCAAAGTAGCTTGCCGACAGACCACCGCGTTCGCGTCGATCCACCGATCCGTAAAAGTGTTGGTAGATGTCCGCCAGGCTCTGCTGCAACTGACCCGCCGTCAATCTTGAGAGTTGTTGGCTTGGCGGACGGTTACGAACCTGTGCTGCGGGCGAGTAAAAGCGGTCGTAGATGAAACGTGCGACCTCCGTCGCATCTTCACCGACGCATGCATCCGGGTCTTCTTCGGGCATCGTCTCGGCGATCACTTCAGCAAGTGCGTTGACGGAGTCATCGCCGACGAGTGGATCGGGATAGTGATCGTCGTTTCCCTGGCCCTCGGTCCCGTGGCAGCTGGCGCACTTGGCCCGATAAATCTCGGCACCCTTTTCCCGCGCAACGGGTACTGCGTTGCCGTCGTCCGCGAGGAGCGTCGAAGCGCCTGAAACGATCGCAATCACGATCGTCAGCGGCATCCGTTGGAACCGCAAAAATCGGTCGGTCATTCGGTCTCAACCGGAAGGTTGAAGTATTGGGCGGGGTGCGGAAGCGACCACTCGGTGAAGTATCGCCTCCACATGTTTTTGGAGGGACACGTATTTAACCATGAACCGCAAGAAGGTGAAATCCAAAAACAGCGCTGTGCCATCAACGAATTCCGGCTAGAACCGCCAATTACCCGGTAAAACCGCGATCATGCCCCTTGGCCGAATCGGGGTACTTCTGCGATACTCTCGAACTTGCCAAAACGGCGATCGATTTAGCTAGTCAGCCGCCCCCCGCGAGGCCGCGACGGCGAAGAAAAAGGAATACAGATGCTCAAGAATTTTTCCCCAAAGGCACTCGGCATCAACGGCCGCCAGAGTGAACTGATCGAGTTGGCGTTGACCTACGGTTTTCGTTCAATGGACATCGACATGTACGAAATGCTGCGTCGAACGCAGCGAACCTCCGCCGAGGACGCCGCAAAATTCATCAAGGCGGCGATGATCGACGATCGGCTTGGAAAGGACAAAATGGGTCGCCTTGAGGGCATCGGTGG
>JBCBLJ010000136.1:0-13649 GCA_038520195.1 Planctomycetota bacterium | reverse complement strand
CGGTCACCGCCAAGGTGAGCAAGCGTGATGGCGACACGCTCGAGCTAACGACGTTGAAGCCTGACATTTGGCTCAAGCAAAACGGCGTCGAGGTCGGCAAACGCACGCTGATGGATATCCCCGTCGCCGATGCGCACAACGAAGCGCTCATCACTGCCATCCACCCAGCGCCGGAGATCAAGCCGGGTCCGGGAAGAGTTGTGATGAGCACGTTCAAGCACACGGCCGACGAGATTCTCGAGCTCACCATCGAAGGCGAAGCCGAGCCGATTCGCACGACCCCCGATCACCCCTTCTGGAGCGAAGACGAACAATGGTTCGTGCGAGCGGATCAGCTAGAGGCGGGCGTCTCGCTACGCACGCCAACGCGACCACTCCCTGAGTCATCTGTCGTAGGCCGGAGGCTCGTACGTGGGCATTGGGAAGTCATAAATCTAGAAGTGCACGGGGAGAGCGTTTATCTCGCTTCAACTTCCGGTTGCCTCGTTCACAACACAGGCGAGTATTCAAACTCCAAAACAACCATTGGCTACACCAAGAAATACGCGGACGGATTTGAACAAGCGTTTGGGAACGGTAGCGTTTACCCGTCGAATTCGATCCTAGTTCGTTTGGGCAAGATCGATCCTTCGAACCCCGCCATCGTGACCGTGAAGGGGAGGCGTCCACAAAACGCGAAATATGCTGGGTCAAGCCGTGATGGCGTTGAGTTCAACAAATACGGGTTTCCAGACTATCGACCACATATGTACGATGGCTCGACAGGGCTCGCAGAGGTTCGGATCAAGTACACCGGAAGAAGAGCGGATGACTTTGCTGCCGCAAACAAAGCCGCAGGGTTTGGCGACTCAACCTATGCTCACCCCTCCGGGTACATATGGCATCACGTTGAGGATGTCACGGACGATGGATGGGGAACTCTCATTCTTGTGAAGGCAGATAAGCATAGTGTGAAGCATACAGGCGGTGTTGCGTTGTATGAGGAGTATTTCGGTGTCGTGTACGGGTAATGATTTTCATGTTTGCGTTGAGTCCGATTGATATCGATGTTTCCCTCGAGGTCTTCGACAATCCTGTAGTCCGACCGCGACCTATTTTGATGCTCCGGATTCTTTTGCAATTCGACCAGGCGATGGATCCTGACGACGCTACATCCGATACCCAAGCATCCGCGGAGATTGACGGAATACAAGTCGAACTGAGCGATTGGGCGGCGATTGACGGTGTTTCATTTAGCGCTACTCAGCTGCGTGATGAGCTCGTGGAAGGTGCTGTCTATTATCGAGGATTTCACAATCCAATTGACTTGGAAACTCTTACGTTCAGTCTCGACGGAAACAACTTAACCGTTTGCATGCGAGGTGTTGTTGACTTTGCCTTCGAAGGGCTTTCGGAACTTGGAGCTGTGCCGGTTGAGTGGACGGCTACCACAGAAGTAGAGCCTGATCTCTGGAACGCGGCGATTAAACGGTACCTCAATCTGTAGTTTTTTTGCAAAGCGAGTTGTTAGCGCGTTCGAGCGCGAATGATGGATTCTGCACAGACCGCCGAGTACCGGGCCGATGACAACATCGAAACACTCCCGACGAAACTTTGCTCGTCGGGTTGAACGCGCGGCGATTGCCCATCGCGGCTCCTCCCGCTACGAGGTCAGGCTTCGAGCGTGAAGTGGAGGCCGAAGTTCTCGAGGACGTCGCCTTCCCCGCTTCGCTCGCTGTAGAGCGTCAATGCGATTTCGTTTTCGCCCGTTTCAATCCCTCGGCCCGAAAGCAGGTTGCCGTTACGCTCACCGAACAGTGCATAAGGCTCCGCGTTTTCTAGCTTGCTCCGCCCGTCGAGCTGGAGACGTACGCTACCGATCTCATGGTCTTCTGACTGTGCGACGGCGAAGATCGTGAGCTTGCGCCCCGCCGTCAAAGCCGCAGGGACGGACACTCCCGAGGTCAACTCAGTCAGCGTTTCGTCGGTCTCCGAGTCGGCGAGGAAAACACGCAAGAAGGCTGAGCCGTTGCCAAATGTGTCGGCAAAGAACTCATTGGATCGGATCGAGAGGTCTTCCCAACGAGCCAGGAACGATGGTGTTTTCGACGCCGGGTCGGAGAAGTCCGTGCTGTACACTCCCACAAAGAGTCCGGCGCTGGAGGGTTCTTCGCCGAGTGACACGAGTGACGTGTTCACCCCATTGATCGCGTCGGCGACGCTGCCACCGACCGTGAACGTCTTGCCCCGAATCTCGTCTCCGATCGATTCGCCGAGGGCACCGACGGCTTGCACGCGAGGTGTGACGCCGATCGCCGTCGCATCACGACGATCGATGTCCAGCGAAAGTCGATAAGCAGGGGCCGCTTGTTGTTCGGCCGTCATCGCAATCCGCTGGGTTTTGGAGTTGTTTCCCGGATTCGCGTCTTGCAGCACATCGCCGCTTTCCCATGCGACCTCGAAAATGTCGCTCCCGATGTAGGCGCGCGTGAACTTAATGTAGCTGGCTTGTGTTCCGTCGCCGATTTGGATTCCGACTTGAGGCGCGTTGGTTCGTGGCAACCCTTCCTCGGGCATCACGATGGTCGAAGCCACCGTGAATTCGGTCGTCCGCGACGTATTGACCATGAATCCATAATCGTCGGCGCTTTCATTTCGATCTCGAAAGCCGTCACTATTGTTGGTCAATACCTGCAGGAGCCCGTCTTCGATGATCGCGGTCTCGGATGTGAGAAGGCCATAGGCATCGGACTCATAGAACGTGTCGATCGCGTTGGGGTTCGTATTGACCCCGTCGAGCCCGGTCACTTCGCCGATCGGGGAGGTGCCATCGGGGACTTCGAAGTCCAGGACGATTGACTGGCCAGGACCGAGCACTCGGTGAAGACCGTTGTTTGGGTCGTGCGGTGCGGGGTCAACGTTGTCCGCCACTTGGTCACCGTCGGCGTCAAAAATGCCAGCTTGCGGCGCATTACGGGCGGCAGCCGCGATCGCATCGCCGTCGATCGTTCGTTCGCCGGCAACGCCGACGTTGAAAACGAGCGGTGATAGCGGGCCTCTCGGTGCGCCCGTATCAGCGTTTTGGTACAGCGATTCGTCACTTGCGCCGGTGACCGAATTGTTTTCGACGACCGAGTGGTAGCTCGCAGAGTTCCGGAACAGGGGGCGTTCGACGCCGGTGAATTCAATGATGTTGTCGACCACACGGACGGTGTCAAAGTCGGTGGTTGTGCCATCATTGTCGGCGGCTTTGAGTCCGAACAACCCCGAAGTCCTTGGCGTGGCCGTTTGGTTGGCAATGATGAGGTTGTTCGCGAATGTTAGCTGATTGTGGGTGCCGGACGAGGAGAAGACTCCACGTCCGGGATTGACGACGAGGTTGTTCGTGAATGTCGTTGGCCCGGGCACCGCTACGTTGTTGCCGAAGTTGGTGATCAAGTTTCCTCCGTCGGCATGGATATCGAACTCGAACACGTTGCTGTCGACGATAAGACTGTTTCGCGCACCTTCGATTGCGTAGCTGGTTTCAAACGCGTTGTGGTGAATGTAAAAGCTAAAGTCATCCTCAAAGACGGGCCCACCGGCAAACTTCGGGATCGAGACCACTCCGGCGAGCGAGTTGTGGTCGATCTCAACGCCGCGGTCGTTTTCGAAGGGAAGTTCGATCGAGAAGTTGGTTCCGATCGTATTGTGGTGGATTCGCGAGTCGGTCCACTTGCGTCCCTTGATGCCGAAGTAGCTGGTCTCGGGATCCTCGAGTGAGAATTCGTTGTTGTAGACTTCGGCATCGACGTGAAATGTGGCAAAGATGCCGCCACCGTTGGCGCCCAGGTTACCGCTACTATTGAGCTTGCGGCCGCCGGCGTTGACGAACGTATTGTTGTGAATTTCCGAACCCGTCACGCTGAACGTTCGGATGCCGCTGTAAAGAAAGCGATTGAGCTCGCTGTAGGCAATCTCAAGTTGGTCGGCTCGATCGGCAAACACACCGCCAATCATGTCTTGGCCGGAGAGCGTTAAATCATGAATCGAGGCACCGTCCGCATCGCGATCGAAGTCGAGGAGGTAGCCCGCGCGATTCACGCTGGAGACGTTCACTTCTCGATCGGAAATGTCTGACCGGTCGAACGTCAGTGATTCCGCGTTCGTGAGTCGGGTCTGCTGGGCGCCGGCACCCAAGACGTCAACGCCCGCATTGATCTGAATCGACTCGCTGATTTCAAAGGTACCCGGCGGCAGATAGAGCGTCGCGCCGACGACCGAAGGCTCTTCGAGTTTCGCGGACAACCAGTCGACGGCGGCTTGGATAGCTGGTGCGTCGTCGATGGAATCGTCCGCCACGGCGGAAACAAGTCCCGGATTCGCGGAGAGGATTTCCTCGTTGAGCGCGGTGACGTCGATCAACACCGAATCGGTGGAATCGGTGACGGTGAACGAAAACTCCGCCGCTTGGACGAGATCGCCGCGGGTTCCGTAACGCGAGTACGATTCCGCGGTCACTGCATACTCTCCGCTGAGATCGAGGAAGCCTCGCCGAAAGTCTCCGTTGCGGTCCCCGGTGACGGAGTACGGTGATTTGTTTTCGACTCGCTCGGCAAGATCGCCCAAGCGGATTCGGACGCTGCGAAATTCGGGGTCTTCGTCGCGGGCCTCGGCGAACAGAGTGACGGTGCGACCCTGCAGCAATGTCGAGTCAACGTTTGTTCCCTCACGAACTTCCGCAATCACCTCATCGGTGTTGATGTCGGCGAGGAAAAAGCGGAGTTGCTCCGAGGTGAGTGCCGGAGCATCCCCGGCCATCAATTGCCTCGATTCCAGCGGTTGAAAAACAGGCTTGCGTGGACGTCTTGTCAGCGGTTTCGGATCACGGGTGGATTGGACGGCGCGACGCATCGAGTTCCTCGAGTCGGACGGCGAAAGGTGGACGCGAAGCGACCGGTGCAACGCGTTTCGCCATCAACACGGGAGCTGAAGGTATCTGTGACAGCCTTTCTGGTCTTTTTTCAGTGAGAAACTTGAGGGTGATCGACCTCCCCACGCTTCGATCGCGTTGGCGCGATCGCGACGCGACTCTCCCATCCGGGAGTGTGAAGCTCGCATGCAAGCGTCGCTAAAGCCGTGATGTTTCTCGCAGCACTAGCCGCTGATGTAGGGGCCCAAACCCAGACTCGAGATTTCTTCTTCGAGGGCCTCTTTGGTGGGGGATTCGAGTGTTTCACGAACCTCGTCGGTCAGCAGCCCGGCGAATCTGCGACGTGCCCGGGAGACTTGTTGGCGATACGCCTCGGAGGAGAGTGTGACGCCGTGAGCATCGCCGAAAGCGGCGGCCGCTTGTGTGGAATCCAGTTCGGGGTTCGCGGCCGAATAACGAAGAACACTGTGCGCCAGAGATCCTTCATGGGTGTACTGATGATGCTCGAGTTTTTGCCAAGCGCGTTCGATCAGACAACTCGTCCATGATCGCTTCCAGAGATCATCGTGCGTTTCGCGTTCGGACTCGATCTGGGCGAGCAGACCTTCGCTCGCCTGCACCGGTTTTGCCTGACGAAAATGATCCATGGCTGCATTGCGAAGCGAACGCGCCAGGTAATCGCGAAAGCGGCCGCTGGTGGGGACCTCCTTTCGGAACCCTCGCTCAACCACTTTGATCAAAAAGGCTTGGAGGACTTCGCGAGCATCGTCTTCGTCTTTGACGACCAAGATCAGCAGATGCCGCATCGCATCGATGTAGCGGAGGACAAACCGATTGAGATCCTTAACGCAGGACCAACGCGTCGAGATGTGAGCGAGTTGTTGCGGCGATTCGGGTCCGTTCATGGCTTCTGTCCCGAGTCAGAAAGCACCACCACCAAACACGGGCCGTACGCGTCACTGCCTTCTTGGCTCATAAACTCCATTTCCTTCATTTGAGCTTGCTCCGGTCGGAGCCACAGCGTGAGCAATCCATCGGTGTCGGCGACAACCTGTTGCAGAAGCCCAGTGTTTCGATGCTGAAGCAGGATGTACTCCCGGTCCTCAAACCAGCGTGAGACGGGGCTCACCGTGCCGCCGGGGAGCATGTCGAGCCGCGGCACTTCAAACGGATGGTTCGCGTAATGAACGCGGTCCGGTCCGCTGGCCACCCAACCCGCTCGCGGTGAATCATCGCGCAGGATGCCGACGCTGATTCGATAAAGTGGCATCGTTCCACGATAGGGCTTCTTGAGCGTCAGCAATAAATAGACGTCCTTCACACGATCTTGCAGCCCTTGGATTGCATCGAGGTTGAACCTTAGCAATCCACGTTGTCGCTCAATTTCGTCCTCGCTGCTCCGAGTCGAGACTTTGATCGTGGGCTCATCGCTCAAATCACGCGTCGAATGCTCGCGGACATAGGTGTCCAAGAGTGCGTCGCCCCGAATGAGGCGATGGCCCGACAGTGCGTCGGGCACATTTGTTATGGGCCGATCGGCACTCAAGGGTGGTTCGGGCGGCGTCACCGATGAGGATGGTTGATCAGTTGGCGACGGCGTCGCGGTCGACCGCGCAGTGGTCCCGGCTGGCGTCGATGCCCGAACGGACGTTCCGCTTTGGGGACGCCGAAAAATGGCAAACGCCAGGGCACACGCAAGCAATACAACCGCCGCGGACAACACCGGCGCACGCCACCGCTTCGTTGTTTTTCGGCTACTTGCCACTGGCCGAGGCTTGGCCGTGACGGTGACGTCGATCTTGACCGATGGCCGCGCGGCAGGCCCGGAATCCGCCGGAAGCTGATCGTAAAGCCGTCTCAAGTTTGCGGCGACGTGGCGGGCCGTCTGAGGACGCGCACGTGGGTCGCGATGGAGGCAATCCATGATCGCATCGAGCAACCCCGGCGGCGCGTCATCGCGGGTGATGGTCGGCGGGTCTTCGGTGAGAACGCGGATCAGTAACTCGCCAGACGAGCTTCCTTCGAATGGCAAGCAGCCCGACGTCAGCCGGTACAGGACCACCCCGAGTGAATACAAGTCGCTGCGGGCATCGGCGGCGTGGTCTTGCGCTTGTTCGGGGGCGATGTAACCCGGTGTTCCAACGAGGACCGCGTCGGAAATTCCATCGCCCCGAGGGATCGCAGCGCCGTCGGAGGGTTCGAAGTCTTGCGCGAACGCCTGTCCGGTTCTTGCTAAACCAAAATCCAGCACTTTGACTCGGCCACGGGCGAGTTCCAGGAAAATATTGGCCGGTTTCACGTCGCGATGAATGATCCCCGCGGCGTGCGCGGCGTGCAGACCCTCCGCCGTCTGATAACCGATCTTCAGGATTTGCCGGATGGAAAAAGGGAAGCCGCGTTCGACGAAACGATCCAACGATTCACCGTCGAGCAACTCCATCGCGAAGTAGGGAATCGAGTGTACCTCGCCGACTTCGTAGATGTGCACGATATGTTCATCCCGTAGCGCCGCGATGGCCCGCGCTTCGCTAAGGAACATTTTTCGGGCTGACTCGCTGTTGGCAAACTCCGGCCTCATAAACTTAAGCGCGACGTTGCGTCGGAGCCGCCGGTCCTCCGCGGCGACCACCCAGCCCATGCCACCACGGCCGAGAATCTCGATCAGTCGATACTGAACAAGCGATTCCGTCGGGCGATCCAGCAGCTTCTGCAGCGCGGTAGGAAGCGAGTTGGCAGCCATCACGAAAGTTCGAAAAGCAGATTCATCAGTCGGGCGGTCAGTATACGACGGTGAGAACTGGTTCCGCACACCGGTCGTCGTCCGGTGTCGTTGAACGCCGGATCAACGAGCTACTGCGTGCGTCGATTGCGAAGCGAGTAAGCGATATTCGCGCGACGGAGTGCTTGCTCGGGTGTGCCGTTTTCCTGGTAGCGTAGCGCCAGCAGCTCGTGCGCAATCGGATTCGCCGGCTGTGCGCGAGCGGCCATGTTGAGCCACTTGATGGACTGCTCCCAATCGTAACGGGCATTCATCAGCCCGCGGCGAATCAGCTCATTGAAGTATCGGCTCTCGGGCACATCGATTGGTTCGGCAAGCTCATCAATGATCTTGTTCGAAGCGAAGAACTTCTTCATCGCCGCATCGCAACGACTCGTTTCCCCGACCTGGTGGTAGGCGGAACCAAGCATGTAATTGAGGCTCGCATCATCGGGATGCGATTCCATCACCGGCTCGAGGATGGCCAGAACGCGACGTGGATCACCGGCTTGCAAGTAGTAACGGGCGCAGATTTGTGCGGCCGGGAAAACGGCAGGGTCGGATTGGGTGATTGGCTCCAGGATAGCCACCGCTTCTTCACCCCGTCGCAGTTTCCAAAGCGCCTTGCCCAGTGCGATCTTGACGCTCATTCGCTCGGGGTCCACCTGCAAAGCCCGCCGATACATCGCCACCGCTTGGCCGTATCGCCAATGTGTCGCATGGGTTCGCGCTTGCGCGAGGTAGGCGTCCACCAGTTGCGGCGACTTCCTCACCGCCTTGCCGTAGTACTCCATCGCTTCGTCTTCGTTTCCCGCACGCTGCAGAGCGACCGCGCGGGTGTAATCGCAGCGTCCGTCATCGGGCAATTCCTGCTCCCAGCGATCCAGGATTTCAATCGCGTCGGTAGGCTTTCCTTCGCGAAGGTAGGCGCTGGCAAAAACCGAATAGACTTCCGTTCGGTCATTCGGGGCTTGCGTGCAGAACTCATCCAACCGATCGGCTTGGGTGGTCGCCGGCTGACCATTTTGAATCTGCAGCAATGCTCGTTCGCGATCGATCGCTGCATCGTCAAATCTTGCCGCGCGGGCCATCCGTAGGTGTTCGAGCGCCGCGGCATAACCGGATCGGTGGCGGCTCAATCGGGCTTGGTTGAAATGCACGCGTCCAAGTTCAAGCCCCCACGAGGGATAGTCCGCGAGTAGTGTCGCGGCTTGCTCGTACCGCAATCGCTGCAGTGATTGTTCGGCGCGCCGGACCTGTTGACGGGGTAACCACCACGCGAAGTAGCCTCCCGCGACCACTAAGAGAAACACCACAAGGGCCGCGAAACGGAGCGGTCGACGTTTCTTTGCTCGTTTGCCGTCCGAATCGTTTGAATCAGACTCTGTTTCGGATGGCTCGGACACTGTCATCGACTGGGTGCCTTCCGCTCGGTCTGGTTTCGATACACGACAACCGCGTCCTTTTGACCACCTTGATTGAGCAGCCGGCCGACGACTAGATCCAAGTCTTCATCCCCATCGATATCGGCCAATTCACACGAGGCCCAGTGACACTCTCCGCCAAGGATACGATGCCGTGTGAACACTTTGGATTCCGTTTGCTCAAGCCAGATGATTCCGTCGAATGTGGGCTGCTCATTTTCGGCCGTCGCGACCGCCGCGATGTCAATGTCTCCATCGAGATCGATGTCGCCGGCGACCGCACGATACGCTCCCGGCATCGCGGTGATCGGATGGTGCTTGAAAGGGAATTCTCCCGTATTCTCGAGCCACTGGACGCCGTGGAAGGGCTTTGCGACATGATCGTCAAAGGTATCACCATTGGTGTAGAGGACGTCCAGGTCTCCATCGCCATCGATGTCGACGGGCTGGATTCCGCTGGAGGCGTATGCCGGATCGCCCGCCGTGTAGATGGTTTGCCGCTGGAATTTTCCTTCACCCAGATTGAGGTGCAAGTCAATCGCTTCGTGTTCCTGTGAGACGAGCGTCATGAAGTCGGGACGGCCATCGTCATTGAAATCGATGACGGGCACATGAATCGCACCGTTGCGGTTATCGATGATTCGCGGCGTCCAGCGACGGACTCCATCTTTCACGCCTTCGTTGGTCACCAGGTAAATCGCACCCTCGAAACGGTATCCAAACTCCGCGACGATCAAGTCTTGATCGCCGTCTTGGTCATAGTCGATGGCGCGGGCATCACAAACTCGCGACAAACCCGTCATGATCGCGGTCCGTTCCCATCCGCTCTCGCTGGACTTCGACGGTCGAACCCACCACAGCGTGCCGAACCACTGCTCTTTGGGATTGAGTGTGCCGATGTCGGCAACCACAAAGTCCATTTCTCCGTCGCCATCCAGGTCGGTCGGTTCGGTGTGAACGGGGTCGGCGACATTGGCGAGCGAACTCAGGCGGACGTCATTCTTGCCAAACGTCGCCTGAAAGACGCTTCCCGATTGAACACCGGAGAGCAAAAAACGTTCGCCGTCGAGATGCCGCACATGAGCAATCTTCTGCACGGGGACTTCAGAACGAATGCGTAGCGGCATCGGCTCAAACAGCGTGTCGTCATCTCCTTCAGGTAACGAAAACTCGTAGCGCGCCGGCGCGAAGGATTCGAACCACTCGACGGTCGCTTCGACGTCCGTTCGTCGCAGATCGTCTCGCCCTGAGACGTTGTAGATCTCGAAGCCTTGTTCGACCTCATGACGCCACCGGTCGCGGGGAAAGCTCGACGGCGGCGGGAACACATGGCAGCCACCGCAAAACGATGTGATGGCGACATCGTCCGCCGGCCGAGACTTCTCACCGGCCATATCTTCATCAAGTGGTTCGGGCCCCCGTTCGCTATCGCAGCCGGGCGCGGCCGCGAGAAGACACGCAAAGAAAATCGAACTTGCCGCGGCAACGATGCCACGGCGATGGCCAAGTTTGTTCGTCATCCCGTTCTCGATCATCCGCCAAATCGTCGGTCAACCAGTGCGTTGCGACGCACGGTGCCTCCGCACAGTTCAAATTATCGCATAAGGAAAGAACCGTGGGGACGGCGGCGGGGTCAACCGCAAGAGTCCTCTCGGTGGCCCGTATCGACGGCCGGGACGAACGGCCTGAACGAACGGGCCGCTCGTTACCGACGAGCCTCCTCGAGCATCCCGATCATTTCGGCGGTGACCAGCGCCGAGGGCAGTGTGTAGGTCGTCACGCGACCGGCGCGAGCGATATTGATGCCGACAACGTTGCCCGATGAATCGAGCATGGGACCGCCGCATTGATTGGGGGCCAAAACGGTGTCGTGCTGGACGACGGCATCAAAACCTTTGAGTCGAAGGTTTCTTGGACCATTCACTTTCGCGTCGTTTTTGGACTCACGCAGGATCGTGTCGTCGCTCATGATCGCGTCGACGTCCAAGCTGTCGTCCCCCCGCTTGATGGTCAGCCGGACGACATCGCCGGGATACATCCCGCGAAGGGTATTGATCGCGGCTTCAGGGCCGAGCATTGCGATGCCATTGATCTTTAGTATCTGATCACTTTTCTGAATTCCGGCTTCAAAGGCACCGCTGCGGCTAACGACGTCGCGTACCGTGGCGGGACCCCCGGAGTTAAAAAAGCGAACTCCCAGGCGTCCGTCGTGGCCGACCCGACGCGATTGCACACCCATCACGCCGAAGCCGACGGTGTACCCGGCTCGACCGGGCGAGATGACGAACGTTCCGACCGGCGGCTCAGTGGAGTGAAATTGGATTGGTTCGATGCCGTTGTCTTCTCCGTCCAGCTTCAGCAACGCAAGATCGTTTCGCTTGCGAACCGCCGCGACCCGGGCGCCGACTTTTTCTCCGTCGGGCAGGCGAACTCGAATCACGTCGCCGGTCAACTCGCTCTGTTTCGTCAGCACATATCCGTCCTCTGACACGACGGTTCCGAGTGCGACCACGCGTGTCCCACAGAAGACCTGGACGACCGACTGACGCACCGATGCCGATAGCGGTCGAACCAATCGCATCATCGCGCCGTTGTCGCGTGCCGCGATCGCCGCATTGCGAACCGTTGGTTGAAACCAGTCGGCCTGGGCACTCGCCGTCGACGGTGCCGCCACCGTCGTCAGAAAAAGAACCCATGCCGAGACGCGAAGCGAAAACATGTTGCGGAGTCGTTGCAGCATTCCAATCCTACCGATCTGAATCAACTTTCGTTATTGCGTCCGATTTCAATCTTAAACATCAGGCGAGTCGTTTCCCGTCGCACCCAGACACGCACCCTTTCGCCGGGCATCGTGTGCGAGACGGCATCCTTTAACGATTGGAAATCGGAGATTCGTTTTTCGCCAAATTCCTCGATCACGTCGCCCGGCTGAATACCGGCGGTGTCGGCGGGTGAGTTCGGCGTTACCTTGATCACTCGTGCAACCGGGTCCTTTTGATTGCCCGAAACCCCCAGCGTCGGTTTGAAGCCCGGCAGGTGTCCCCACGCTTTGCTGGCCGCCATTCGATCCCAAGACGAGTCGTAGTGGTCGATCGGCACATGAAGGTTGTCAGCGACATCGTTGCCGATCCGACTGTGGACCGCGATCAACTCGCCCTGAATGTCAAACAACGGCCCGCCGCTGTCGCCGCCGATCAGGGCGCAATCCGAAACCAAAACTTCGGGTCGGACTCGCAGCAGTCGCCCCACTCGAATCACCGACCCGCGGTCGAATTCGTAGCCTCCGGGATGACCCATCGCGATACACCACATGCCCGGTCGAAGCTCCTCGCTGGTTCCTAGGCTGGCATGAGGCCAAGGCTGATTTCGATTCTGTCCGCCGTCAATCTTGATCAGTCCCGCGTCGACCTGGCGATTCATCCCAAGCGTTGTCGCGCGCACTTGTCGGCCGTCGGAGAGCGTGACGATCGCGGTCATTCCGGGACGCACCGCCACATGGGCGGCCGTCACGATGAAACCATCGTCGGTGATGATCACGCCGCAACCCTGAGAATTCTTGATCCGCACGCTCACGGTGCACTTGGCCGCGCGGTCGGCGACGATCCGCTGCTGAGCCTCCAGTAAGCGCAGTTCGTCGAGATCGGTGGGGACGCCCCCGCGCTTGAGCAGCTGATTGAGCTGGGGAGGGACAGGAACCCGTGTGCCTTCTCGGTCCGGCAACGGCGGCGAACCGGTGACCGATTCGATCAATTTGAATGCGCTGCGAATCGTCGCAGCATCGTCGGCCCGAAGAACTTCCCCGCCCATGAAGAGGGCAACGAGCATCAATCCGGCGGCTCGGGTTGGCTCGGCGATTGCGTTAAAGTGTCTCAAAATGGGTCCGGTAGCGAAAATCGGAAACTTGTGACGCTATTCCATTGTAGCCCTAAACCGCGAAAGTACGAAAAAGTGCCGCAACATTCCGTCTCGGTCGATCAATCCGATGTCCTCGTGATCGGAACAGGCTATTTGGGTTCAAGGGTCGCGGCATTAGCGACCGGGGAAGATTTGACCGTTCATACGACGACGCGGACAAGTGAAAAATTCCCCGCTTTTCGGGCCCAAGGCTGGTCGCCGGTGCGGTTTGATTGGACCAAAGAGCCCGGGCCAGAGAATGAGTTGCCGGTTCTCTCGCCGTCACCCCGAGTTCTGATCTCCGTTAGCTACGACCGAAACTCGGGCGTCGGTCGTCAGGAATCGCAGGTTGGAGGATTGGAGCGGCTGCTCGGATTACTCCCGCCGGATGCCCGCCTTTGCTATATCAGCACGACAGGCGTCTATCACCAAGCCGACGGGGCATGGGTCGACGAGAACAGTCCCGCCCAGCCGTCACGCGAGGGTGGACAGGCACACTTGAAAGCCGAACAGTTGTTGCGGGAAAGGCGTCGTGATGGTCGCTGGCATGTGTTTCGACTCTCGGGAATCTACGGACCCGGACGTGTTCCACGAATCGCGGATGTTCGAGACGGGAAGCCCATCGCGTCATTGGAGACCGGCTTCCTCAACTTGATTCATGTCGACGATGCCGCGGCGGCCG
>JBCBLJ010000767.1:0-4062 GCA_038520195.1 Planctomycetota bacterium | reverse complement strand
GTTTCGAATCGTGTTTGATCCACTCGAACGTCAACGACGTTCAGGGCCGCGGTCGCCAAAATAGCGAGTATCAACATCACCAGGACCAATTCGACCAACGTGAAGCCCCAGTGACGGTGGTGGTTACGGCACCTATTCATTGGGTGATCCCCAGGTAGATCACGACGTCATCGATCGATTGACTTTCGATTGCGGTCAAATAGTCTGCCGGCCCCAAATCGGAGTCCACCCAGTCAATCGTTCCGTTTGGGCCCGCTGAGACGAGCCGCGCGGCTTGGGCTTCGGCCGATGTAACGGTTGCCGCGTTACCATCAAATTCGATTTGTAGCACGATCGGATTGCCCCATGCATCGATCATTGTCAAATCGCCGGTGGCGCCGTAATCGCTCGTGAAGTTATCGTCACTCCACGTATTACCGGTCGAGGGATGGACCGCCGAGACGTCTGGGTAGATTCCCGTCGGCTGCGCGAGATAGGGTCCCCGCCAACCGATTGCTGTTACCGGATTGAAAGGTGGAGTCGAAGACAGCGGTGGATCCGTTGCAAACATCTGTCCGATCGTGCGTGGTAGTCGATTCGGAACATGTCCGAGATCAGCCCAAAGACCTGTACGGCTTCCGCTACTTACAACTGCGTCTCGAATCGCACGCATGGTCGTCTCGGTCGCGATGGCTTCGGCGGAGCGAGTTTGGCCACCGACATTGATCGACAACGTGCCGTTGGACCCGCTGACCAGTGGAATGACCATTGCGGCAACCAGCGCCAGAATGATGAGCACGCCAGTCAACTCGACCAGCGTGAATCCGGGGCGAACGAACTGGCTAGAGAGCTTTGTGCGTCGAAATTCAGATGACATGTACCTAATCCGTTGAATTCCGAGTCGCATAAAACGTCTGCAAATAATCACCCACCCCCGTCACGGTCGCAACGACGGTTCCGTCCGCACGGGTGTCCGGTTCCAACGTCGCAATTGTCGCGAGCGAAACGGTTGTGCCTTCCACACGAAAGACGACCAAGAACCGAGCGTAACGATCGACCACGGCGCCTTGTTCTTGGCGAGTGTGAATCGGGGCACTCAGAATCGTCTCGCCCACGAGTTCGCAATTGTTCCCTAGGCCGAAAACGACGTAGGTGCTGGTCCCACTGCCATCGAGCCCGAGCCGATCGATCGCGTCTGCACCGAGGACCACAAAATGTTCCGGCGAAGTTCCGGCAATGAGGTCCACTACACGAGTCGAATTGTCTGGTTCAGCGTCCCGGAAAACTGTCTGCGGCTCATTCGAGCCAGGTACGATCGCTTTGTTAGTGTCTGGAAGCTCGATGACTTGGCTGATACCCGCGTTTCGAAGTGAACTCACGAGCGTCGCGTTGCTGCTGATGACGCTCAACTCGTCGCCGATCGGAACACCATCATCCAAGAATCCATTGGCATTTAGATCGGGAGTGAGCGCGGCCGACACGCCGTTGTTGGTGTGATCGGCGAGCAACAGATCCAGTCGACTGGGATAGCGTCCTTCGAACGACCTGAATTGCTGAACTGCCCTTGCAGCTTGCGAAATCGTTCCGGCCGACGTGGAGACGCTCGTAGATGTCGGTAAGCGTCCCACTAAGAGCGACACGCCGCCAGCGACGATTGCCAAGATCAGGATGACCATGACCAGTTCAACGAGCGTGAGGCCTCGACGCATGATTACTCCGCTGGGCGTCCGGGAGGATCAAATCAATCCGATCCCGTGGGCGATCGACCGGTACGACGCGATTTTAACAGATCGCGTTATTTTCAACATTCCTAAACAAAGAAGTCGAGAGGTTCGGAGAATCCCGTACCCCTCGACCTTTGAGTGAAGCGAACGCTACGCGTCCATTATTCTGGAGCGAAGCTGGCCCAGAATTCGCTGATCGCGTTATTGTTGGTGCGACCGAAAGCGTTGAGGACGATCTTCAGCTGGGCGCGACGTCCTTGACGTCCGTCATTGGCTGCATCGCCGTCGCTGTCGTAGCACGCGAAGATCGCCACGTATCGTCCGTAGACCTGCGAAGGGTCGACCCGAGGATCAACGGGTACCGATTGCATGGTGCGTCCAATCATGCTGTTCGATGGTCCGATGCCGAAGGCAACCAACGTTACGTCGTCCGGAACACCATCGGGGTAGATTTCGCTCAGCATCAAGAGCTGCTCGGTCTCCGCGGTCGGACCAACTGCAGGGTCGTATGCGATCGCCACGTTTTGACCATCGAACGGACGTGCGGTCGTTGCACTGTTGCTCGGGCTGTCTTGCAGGGTCGCAAACTGCGAGCCTAATTGCTCGTGGTCGTAGATCGTGTCGAGCCAATTGAAGCAAGCTGTTTCGTCATCCGTGAGGTTACCTAGCGTCAAGAAGTCGAAGCCATGGTCAAGGTAGCCCCTGGGTGTGTCGTCGGTCGTCGGAACGGTGTCACTCTGATCATCCAACACGAGCGAATCCAGATTGTCGGGGTACCCGTTGTTTCCGAAAGTGGTTCGGAAGAACTCAAGGTTCGAACCGATCGCCGCCTGCGTATTAGCTTGCGCGGCGTAGTTGGCACTTCGGCGGAGCCAGCCAACGATAGGAACTGCGAGACCGGCGACAATCGCCAGAATCATGATCACCATGACCAATTCGATCAGGGTAAAACCGCTTCGGCGGCTTCGCGTTTTCGTACGCATTGTCATTTTGTGAACTCCAAGGTTCATCGGGGAATGAGGTCGGTTGCTCGCTGAGCCGGTTGTGGCTCCAGAGAGTCGGCGGCCCTCCTCGGCATTCGGAGGGGTATGTCCGCGTCGCTCCCTTTCGACAGATTGAACAAAGTGCGTCGCAAGCCATTCAATCCGTCCTGCCAAGTCGCACGTGCGACCAAAGGACCACAGCAGCGACATGCCCAACCGTCTTTGGCTTGCGTGGAGCTAGCTATTTGATTTACAGGGCTTCCTTATTGAGACTCGATCTCAATTGCCATGACTTTAGTATGGTCTGTACCGGTGACAAGGGTTCACAGGCGAAGAATTCCACCAGTTTTTTAATTTGCGCGGCTGAAGACCAAGATGACTCGCCACCAGGCACCCACTGAAGCGGGTGTATGCCCGATCAGCGACCGTGGTGGTGGCGGTGAGTCGTCTCCGCAATCAGCGTGGCGACTCAAAAGCTGCGGCCAATCGAACGGGTGTCGCCCCGGGGATTACGGGTGTCGCCCCGGGGATTATGGAACCAACTCGGATTGATAGCGTCGCAAAGATGGCCCGACTCTAACCCTCGTCTGGATCTGACCGGCTCACGAAGAGGGGACTTGGTAGCCCACAATCGATCAGCTTGTTGGTGCCCGTGACTTCATATGACGGGCGAAGTCAATTCTTGAAAGTCGTCGGGAACGCAGCTAGAGTCAACGTGCCGCTCTCAGTTACCCAAGGCGATTCTGTGCACAAAATCCTGCTGGCATTGATCGGTTGCTTGTCCGTCAGCTCTGCGTTCGCTCAAAGCCCCGATTTGCCGGACCCGACTGCGGAGTCCCCCGCGATCAAGGAGCGAATGGACGCGGTTCGTGGCATGGAGAATCTGAAGGCTCTGAAGTCTGAGATGGAAGAACTGGCACAGCAGAATCAATCACTGCGTGATCAACTTGTTGCGATGCAGCAGCTGACCGAGGCACTCCGAGAGGAACTTCAGTCCATCAAGCAGGATCGCGAATTGAAGGATCAACAACGTCGAAATGTTCCGGAAATGCGACTCGTCGCTCAAGTACGGACTTCCCGCGGCCGGACGGCTGAGATCCAAGCCGGTGAGCGACTCTATCGGCTGATCAGCGGACAACCGTTTCGCTTGTATTTGGGCGACGGGCAGGCGGTCGTCGCCAAACCGGAATTTCAAGACGACGGAACCATCGAGATCTCCCTTCCTGATTTGAATGTCAGTCATCTCCTGATGTTCCGACCTTCGCCGCCGGATCCGGAAGCGAGTCGCCGGCGGGAGCGTGAGCGCGAGGACGGCTGAGCCGTGGGGTTCGAGTGAAAGTGCCCTATCGGGCTGGTTATCAAACCGGGTCGGAAAG
>JBCBLJ010000858.1:0-3466 GCA_038520195.1 Planctomycetota bacterium | reverse complement strand
CGGACCCGACGGCTCGATCCACATCACGTTCTTGCCGAGTGCCGCGGGATGCACATCCAACAAACGAAGCCCATCGATCCGTACGTCGCCATTGGAGGGTCGCCCGAAACCCATCAACAGCTCGACCATCGCCTGTGGCGAAACCGAGTCGGTGGCCAGCAGTGTGACGAGAGTTCGCGGATTGAAGTCGGTGGTGATGTGATTCAGGATCGCCTGTCCATGCGAGTCGGCGAGTGAGACATCTCGGAACTCGACGCCATCACGCAGACCGGCGAATCCGACGCGCTGTTCCGACGGCGTCACCTCCTTGCTGCGTCTCAGGTAGGCGTAGACGGAGTCACACGCCGGGCCGCTGTTTCGAAGCGTGCGTCCAAGTTCAATCAGTCGCCACGCCGCCGCAACCGCACCGAGCAACGAAAGACCGATAACGACCGCTGAAGAGAGGCTCAGGCCGGTTTCTCCCTCAAACAGCATCGTTAATCCGAGGCCAAGCACCATCACCGCGGTCGCTGATGAGATCGCGAAAAATAGAATCGGCCAGATTCGCCCGCGCCGTGCATCGTCGGCATCCAGCTTGTGATAGAGGGCATCCAATTCGACTCGGAAGGACTGCTCCGCAATGCCCTCGGCCTGCAGCCGCGCCATCTTGGGTGCGCGCCCGACAATGGCTGACATCCGCGACCGCAACTGTGGCAATTCCCACTTGCCGGCCTCATCTCGATCGGTGCCGCGGATTTGACGATAGAGCCGCCAAACGATCGCTCCGCTGATCACCGCCATCACCGTCAGCCAGATGTGAACCAACAGCGAAAGCGCGAGACAACCAACCAGCATCACTGCGCTGCGCGGGATCGACCGATACCAGAGCGACAGCCCGCGCTGGAGCGTCGGCAGTTGTCGGCCGATGAGTCGCTGTGCATTGATCGACTGGGCCGTGGCCCCTTCGACCTCCGCGCGTCGAACACTCCGACGAAGAACGCTCTCATGCAGTGACTTGACGATGGCTGAGGCGCGTTTGTCGGCCAGTCTTCGATGTCGCCAAACCGCGATGCAAAACAGGATCGCGAGCGAAAACGAAACGGCCACCAGCAGGCCTAACTGAATGTCCGCTGATCGCTGCACCAGCGTCGTCGGCAACGAGATCGAAAGGCTCTTGCCGAGCCGCACGGTGTCGCCAAGCCCATCCTGTTCCAGCAGGAGCGACATCAGGCCGACGACGAGAATTAATACCGGCGCGAGGAGCCCCGCCGCTGTCGCCCAGAGGATCGAGAAATACCATCCTCGCCGAGATTCGGGCTCCTGCCGCGCCTGAGCAAGTGTTGGAATACCTTTCAAAGTGCCGCTCCCCTTCAATCCCATCATCGCACGACCGTGACCTGAATGCCCCAACGTGGAGCAGCTCAAGGACCGTCAACGATCACACGTTATCCGCCGGTCCTTCCCGTTCTCAGCGCTGATGGACCAGCCAACTGCGACGCTCGATTACGCCAAATCACGGTCTTCGAATAGGATCATCGCAAGCATCCAAATGGCGACCGCGAAACAGATAAGATAGTTAAAGGCACCGGCCAAGTAGATCCATGGAACCTGATTTCCGCTATCCATTGCACTCTGGACATTAAACACGTTCAGATTGGGCACGATGACCGCGATCAGATTTCCGAAGAATCCCACCAACTCGTTCTCGCCCTGCGAAGCGGCCACGAGTGGGGACGTCAGATTGCCAATCACATAGACCACGAAGCAAAGAATGAGGTTGGCGAGCAACGGCAGCCGAGTCGCTAATGCGACCGCGATCGCCGCGATCACCATCGTTTGCATGAAGTACAAGCCGAGAACTGGGAGCGTCGACATGATCTCCTCAAAGCCGTACTGCCATTCGGGTGTGCCTTTGGACGTTTCGCGGGCGTCGTAGATCGGCTTGTACGCCATCAAAATCAGCATGACTGCACCGATGATCACGAACATCACGGCAACCGTCATGACGATGCCGGCGTACTTGCCGAGCAGGAAGGAGCGACGTGAAACGGGTTTGCTGAGAACTGTCAGCGCAGTCCGGCCTTCGATTTCCTCGCTGACGGAGGTCCCTGCGCTCCACACAGCCTGCAGCATCGCAAGCACCATGATCAAGGTCACGCTGCTGTCCTTGAACATGCGAATATCATCGCCCAGGGTATTGAACGGGTAGATCGAGAAGATGATGACGCCCACCACGCCCAGGATCAGCAGGATGAGGTAAAGCGTTTGCGCCATCTCGTTCTTTGCGGTCGACAGCGACAGCGCCCAAACACGTGGTGCCGCTTGGCGGAAAGCGACCAAGCCACTGATTAAGAGAAAGACGACGACCCCGATCCCAGCGGACTGCGTGACCTGCGGGATTCGCGGCACGGTCGTCAATGTGAAGCGAACCGTTGCTTCGTCCAGCTCTCGATTCTGAATGTGCAGTTTCGCGGAGTCTTGCGGCAGCGGCGGCACGTCCCGGTTTTCGTATCGGTAAACCAAACGTTCACCCGCATCGATGCGGGTGGGATTCCGAGTGAAATTCTCGAGACCCGTTCCGTCGGCGATCATCACCGTCTTGTCAGTCTCGATCACGAGTTCCGAGAGGGCGGCGAGGTCGTACGAAATCGTTTGCGGGTGAAAGGTTGCCTCATCGGGACTGAGTGAGGCATCCGCACCGGGGACCCTTAACTCGACGCGTTCAACGCCATCACTGATGAGGTTGACTTGCTTCGCAGCGTCGACAAACGCCATCGGTTCTGAAACGAAATAGGTGCCTGCCACTCCGAACATGACAAAGATGCCCGCGACGGAGAGAACGTAAGGCACAATTCCTTCGCCCAGGATGTCCAGCCACTCATCTCGTGTTCGGTGCCACATCCCGTAGACGGTCGAAAAGCCCAGCGTGAGGCACAGCAAGACAATCGGCAGGATCAGGGGCTGTCGATAAGTCTCCGCCATCGGGAGGTAATTGCTGCAGGCAAAAAATGCCAAGACGGCACCGACGATCAACGAACAGGTATTGCCGACAACCGCGTTATTCCCGATCCAGCCAAACGGCGGGATGAACGAAAGCAATGCCAGCGCCCCATAAAACAGCACGCTCGCGACAAGCCCCAGCAGCAAACCGAAGCTGATCGCGAAAATGGGGGTCGCCCAAACGGGCATCCACTCGGACATCTGGCCCATGATCAGGGGGGCACCAAAATCCAGCGAGAGCGACGCAGGAGCCGAAAACAGGGCGGAAAAGACCATGAAAAGAGTGGAGTCGAGGGCGCAGCGGTAGCAAAGATCTGACAGCTTGAATGATTTGCTACGCAGCCGCAGTCGATTTGGTTGGCCTGCCGGGCAAGAAAAGTTACGAGTCCCGCCCACGAAGTCGATCGGCGTCCCGACGGAAGATGTCCGCCGTCCGTTGGGTGACCCGCCCGGAGAGCACATCGCCGGGGACAGAGCACATCGCCGG
>JBCBLJ010000677.1:0-4656 GCA_038520195.1 Planctomycetota bacterium | reverse complement strand
GAAACCGCGACGGTCCGGGGTTTGGGCTCCCACGTTGCCAAGTCCACGACGGTCTCGACCACGAAAGGGAAAGGAGCCCCTGCCGTTGTGTCGAACGCTTCGAGGCTGGTTACTAGATGGTCGCTCATCTCACACCTTCCCTCGCATTCGAGCCAGCTTGAGCCGGCGGTTGAAGTTGTTCTGAAACTTGGGTTTCACTTGCCGCTTGGCTCGCTCCACAGCACCGACCGCTCTCGCCTCGGCCGCAAGGTTGACGCCGGGTAGCTTCCGAATCGGTAGCCGTGAACGCCCCGCTCGCTTGTAGACTCCACCCCCGAGCCTCGGAATCTTCGGCCCGAAAGCCCCTTTGAATTTCTTGGTCGCGCCGCCCTTGCGGATCTTCACCGAGACGCCCTGCTTGGTCTGCCGCGGCTTGAATGCACTGAGCGACAACGGTCGAGAGCGAATCGTCAGAGACCCGGCTGGCTTGCTGGGCGTGGCTCGCTCGATACGAAGTCGCTTGTCCACATCCTTTTTCTTGGCACGCAGCGAACTGCGGATTTCCTTGGACGCGTCGGTGCGAAGATTCCGCGTGGTGTCGTTGATGGCCGAGACGCGAGCCTTCGCAATCGCGGTCTTGGTCCGCTTCACGCGTCGCTGAAACTCTTTCGTCTCGATTTTCAGCTCTATCATTCATCCTGCCACCGCTGGGTCGAGTTCGGAAACGCGATAGGTGACGAGAAGCGTAACGGTGACTCCATTCCAATTTGGTTCGTCGAAGTGGGCCACGGCTGGCGGATCTGCATTGATGGCGTTGCCGTTGAAAGTGTGCCAACTCGCGGCATCGCCGTTCGCGATCGCCTTTTTGATGGCCGCGCCCATTGCGAATTCGGTGACGCTCTTTTCGGTTGCCCCTACTGCATTGGCATCCACATCAAGTCGTTCCGCGTACCCGTGAATCTGAATCGGAAGGACGAACGCCGCGAAAGCAGGATTGCCCGGTACGAACAGCTCGGGGTTCTCTACTTCGGGCTGCGGCTCAACGTAGATGCCGAATAGCTTGGGATTCCACTCGCCGGTGTCCCGCGACGCCTTTAGCACCTCCGAAACATCGAATGGGTAGCCGCTACTGGTCACGATGTTACGCAACCGGCTCATAAGCTCATTCAGAATGTTCTCGTTGACGCTACTCATTCAACTGCCGTGCCTGGCAAACGTGGTCGTAACTTCCGCTGGGAGTGTGAACAGCCGGCGTGGATTCGTCAGGTGCCTCGATCTCCCAGGATGCCCCGGTGCTGCCTGTCGCTTGATCGATTTGCGTGAGGCAGTCACCGGGTTGCGGTGTCGTGGGTGTGCCTTGGATCGTTGTGGACGAAATGGGCAGGTGCCAAACTCGGCGGAGCAGCTTGCCGCTGACGCCCCTTCCGAATCCCGCCCCGCCTGGCTCAATCACTCCATATCTCGCGGTAATAACTTCGGAAAACATCCCACCGCGTGACAGCCGCACGCTGACGCCAAAGGCCCGCTCTTCGGCAGAGCGAGCCCGATTGAAAGCGGCATCGAAACGGCTGTCGTCACTCACGATTCAACTCAAACCGCCTGATTGACCTCGATGCAAATTTCCAGCAAGTCGATGGCATCAGTGTTGGCATCCGCCGTCTTTTGCAGCTGAATGTACGGCTGAAGCCCGCCGCTGTAGTTCGTCATGTCGAACCGCGTACCGCTGGCGACGCGACGCTTCGAGCCGTAGCCGTTAGTGCCGTAAAACTCGATGTTTGACTTGCGCCCAAGAGAGACGCTAGGGGGCTCGATGGTCGTGTTGCGTGACGCGAAGTTGATCGCGTAGCGTTCCCAGGACGTCGCAAGACTCAGCCCGGACGATAGACCATTGTTGTCATTCACCCCGTCATCGGTCTCGACCACAACGTTGTTGTTCCCGATGCAGCGGAACGAGGCGTGGGCAGCGAGGTCATCGATGGTATCGTTGCGAGCAGAGCAAAGCCCAAACGCAATGGATGACGCGGCGTTGAGCGTTTGCGGAGCCTTAACGATGAACTCCACACAGATGATCTCGTCGATATCGAAAGCGAGGACATCGCCGAAGAAAACGCAGAGATTCTCAATCTCGTTTGCGCTCGCGAGCTGGAGCCGAAGGCCACCGCCATCGAGACCGCCTACAGTGGGCGAGCCACTGTCTGACGTATCGGCCTTGACGAACGGTGTGCCCGCGCCGCTCGCGGCCAGAGGGATCGCTTGGTGTCCGCGGAAGTCGTAGCGGAACTTTCGAGTCTGTTTGCTTGACATGCTCTTTCTTTTTCTGTTGCAAGGACTGTTGTCGGCCTGAAAACAGGCGTTGCTGTCTACTGCCCGAAGCCCACCCCAGCCGAAGCCGGGAGTGGGCCACAAGCGGAAAACGATGTCTGCCGCACCTACGCGCCAGCGTTACGCACTGCGTATCGCCAGTTCTTCACCGCGACCGCGATTCGCCCTTCGAGCGAGATATACGTGGTCTTGTCGGTCGGGTCGTACCATTGCTCCCGACGACCGGCCTGGCCGTATCCGTTGAAGTAGCCGCGAACCACCGTCGCCGTGTTGAGCTTGGTTGGACTGCGGAGCCCGTAGTAGATTTGCGACGAACTCACTCGCAATTCGGACTCGGGAACGATGTTGACCTTGCCCCGGAAGAGCCCGAGGTTCTGCGTGGTGGTGGCTTCCTTGGACTCACCGACCAAGTTGAGATTGGCGAAGTATCGCGTCGCCTCGTGGGTCACCGCTCCCGTTGGGCAGAAGATAGTGTTGAGCGTTCCGCGGACTCGTCGGCCGGTTGCCACGCCACCGATATCGGCGTACATGACTTCCATCGCCTCCCACTCGGAATCGTTCGGCGCGGCCCCGCTGGATCGGTCGTTATTGTTCGCGGCCGGATTGGTACCCGTGCCCGTGTTGGGGCGATCCGCAAACAGAGCATTGCCATCAAGCAGCTGCTCGTTTTGGGTGAATCGCTCAACAACCAACCGGTTTTGCGTGACTTCCCATGCTTCGCGAAGACCGAGCATGCCCTCGGCGAACGCGTTCATGTCGTCGTTGGCAACCATGACCGGAGTCCAGCCGAACGAGTTGCCGAACCGCTGCATGAAGATGTAGGAAAGAACCTCTTCTTCAATCCCGAGTTCTTTCAGCTTCTCGCTGTCCTCGAGCACATCCAGTTCCTCGACGATGCCTTTGTTGACCATCGGCGCGGGCTTGAAGTCGTTGAGCCCACCCGGCAACACCGCCGAAACGTCCGGATAGCTGTAGTCGTCATCCAGCTCGATCATGTCGAGATACTTGTTCGCAAGAGCGGACAAGATGTTTGGGAAGTCACCCGGACGATTGACCGGCCCAGCTTGGACCGTGTAGCGAGGGTTTTCGCCGGCACTGAACATCACCCGACGCTCGAATGGCTGCCCCATGCTCATCGCGGTGCTTGCGATCAGCTCGCGATCGCCGTACATGTCGACGCGATGCCCCGAGTGTTGCAAACACTCCCCAGCAACCGCCCAGAGGGGCTTGCTCGTGAGCGACATCGCGGCGTCAGAAATCTGCAGGCTGCTCGTGTTTTCGAGCGACCGAAACAAGAGTGCGTCTACGGCATCGCTCGCAAATCGATCGCTACCGTTGCCCGTCACGTTCACGCGGTTTCCGGAAACAGAAGACTGGCTTTGACTCACGGCCTTTGACCACAGATTGGCGGCTGCCTCGGGCTTCATTCCCGCATCAAATGCGTCCATGACCATCTCAGCAGTCACCGCATCGGCACCCGCGACTCGGTTGAACAGCTTGGCGGCCGCTCGGAGCTGCCCAAGTCGAGCTTCGCCCATCTCGGCGTCGTGGGTCTGCTGGATGTTTCGACGGCGTCGACGACCACCGCGAGAGGAACCTCGACGAGTTCGGTTCTCGGCTTCGTCCTTGCCTTCATCCTCGTCGGATGGCTCTTCGTCTTCGTCCTCCTCTTCGGGCTCATCGTCCTCTTCGCTGGGCTCCTCATCTTCGCTGTCGGGCTTTTCCTCCTCGGCACGCAAACCCTTCAGGACAGCGCCCTCGTTATCGGGAACTTGGCCTTTGAAGAACGCGGTGAGTGCGACAATGCACGTTTCATCCGAAGCGTCCATCGACTTGATGAACCCGAGCGCGAACAGTTGTGCCCGGACTTTTTGTGAGACTTTCATCTCTTGGCTCTCCGTAGAGACAGGGGTAATTCCGGTCACAACCGGGGAAACAGAATTGGACGGCGAGGGATTGGCGTCGCCTTTGAGCAGCGACCCAACCACCGCATGGAAGTTCTCGGCGATCGCGTCCACCATGCCGCTCTTGATTGCGACATCAGCCCGCATGGCATCGCCCTGACCGAAGTTGGCTACAACCGCATCGGGCTCAATGCCGCGGTACCTTGCAACGTCTTCGATGAATGGACGGCCATAGCTGTCAACGAAGGTTTGCAGCGTTTCACGAGCCTCATCGCTTAGCGGCTCGTACATGTTGCCGTGCCCTTTCTTGGGGCTGTCGGCATTTGTGAACACGGTGGCGCTATAGCCGATGCCCTTCAGGAACCCGGAGACTTCCATGTGCGGGAAGATGGTCCCGACACTCCCAACGAGGGAATCAGCAGTCGCGGAAATGCGGTCTGTCGCACAGGCG
>JBCBLJ010000311.1:0-8732 GCA_038520195.1 Planctomycetota bacterium | reverse complement strand
TCCACTTTCCACTTTCCACTTTCCACTTTCCACTTTCCACTTTCCACTTTCCACTTTCCACTTTCCACTTTCCACTATCATTCAACTTCGCGCGCCGCACGCTTCATGCCCTCGGACGCTTTTGCGGGAACGGATGTCTTGAAGCACTCTTTAACGGTTCCGTCAGAACGCAGCAGCCCCCAGTGTGAGCCCGGTCCACCCTCGTCCTGCGATTTCCATTTCTCATCCGTCATCGCGAAGTACAAGAACTCAATTCCGTTCTTCTCCAAAATCGGGATCACTTCGCGAAAGTAGCGGCCCGCGTTCTCCGGGCTCGCTTCGGCGCCACCGAGTTTGCCGCCCGCCGTTGGCCAACCGAATTCCGTCAACACGACCTTCTTCCCCGGAAACCTCGCCTGCAACTGTTGCACACTTTGGAGTGTGTTTTGCGCAGCGTCTTCGATCGGAACACCGCCCCAATACGGATAGATCTGAACGCCGATGACATCGACTTCATCGGCCAATTCCGGGTGCTCCAACCAGCTGTGTAACAACTCCGCGATCGCCACCGGGACCTCGACTTGCTCCTTCACCCGTCGGATGTAATCGATGTACTGCTCCACTGAAAAATCGTGCCGGTGCATGACTTCATTGCCGACGATCAGAGCTTTGATCGGGACGTTGGGCGTCTGCCCCGCACGGACCAACATCTCCAATTCGAGGTCATTGAGCCACGGATACTTGCCGAGCGCCGCCCCGGGATAACAATCGACACCGGCGTCGGCCGATAGCTCCGGTACAAAGGCGAATGAGTCTGCGACGCTGTAAGTCCGCACCGAGTGCGCCAACGAACTCGCATAGCTCACGTCTTCTCGCACCTCAGAAATCAGGGGCGTGATTCCAAAGTGGGGTGATTCATTGTCCCGGAAAAGACTCAGGCAAATCCCGCTGAGTCGATCCCATGAGGTCGCGCTTCCGGCAACTTCCGAATCAGCTGAATTGGGCTGCCGGTCCGTCACGCCCTCATCGGGTCCACATCCAAGATCGCTTTTGTCCAGCGTCTCCTCGTCGCCACCCCTTGGATCGGAATTCGACTCCGGCTCCGCGTCTTTCTGCGGTTCCGTCGGCTCAACGTTTTGCAACGGTCGCGGTCCGGAATAGGACCCCGATCCGGAAACCGCAGACGCATTCTCCAAACCGGCACTCCGTTGTGAAAGCTCAAGTGTCGCCGCGTCAACATTCTCCTTCCCGACGGCAACGACTTTCAACTGTGCATTCCTGACCTCATCGGCGGCGAGCTGAAAGGTGACTGCACGCGGCGGACGTACGGTCCCTCGGCGTACCGCCGCGGGCAACAACTTCTCAAACGCCGGCTTCACGGTGCCGTCGGATTCAAAGACGCCCCAGTGGGCGCCCACCCCACCCTCGGCACCGACCTTCCACTTCTCATCCCAAAGAGCGAAGTAGAAGTACTCGACCGACTCCTTTTCCAACAGCGGAATGACCTCACCAAAGTAGCGTGCCGCGTTTTCGGGTGATGGCTCGGCTTGGCCCAATGCGTCGCCACCGGTCGGCCAGCCGAACTCCGTCAAGATTACCCGTTTGTTCGGATACGCCTTTTGGACATCGCGAACGCGTTTGAGCGTGTATTCGGCGGCACCCTCAAGGGGCAACCCTTCCCAAAACGGATAGATCTGAACGCCGATGATGTCGACCTCCGCCGCGAGGTTGGGATGTTCGACCCAGGCCTTCCAGGTATCGGCGACGGCGACCGGCACCTCGATTTCTTGCTTCACCGTTCTCACGTACCGAATCAACTGGGACTCGTCGCAGTCTCCACGGTGCAACACTTCGTTCCCGACGATGACCGCCTTGATACGATCGTTTCCCGCGTTCACGAGATGAATCAGCCGCTCGACCTGAGCGTCGTTCTGCCATCGTGCCGGACCGATCCACGCCCCCACAATGCAATCGATGTCGTTGTCAGAACAAAACTCGGGGATCAGATAGCTGCTGCTTTGGAC
Source organism: Planctomycetota bacterium (assembly GCA_038520195.1). Lineage (GTDB taxonomy): Bacteria > Planctomycetota > Planctomycetia > Pirellulales > Pirellulaceae > Stieleria. Next base: position 6,729 of record JBCBLJ010000311.1, on the reverse strand, counting down.
CGTGTAGGTGCGGATGGCTCTCGCGACCTTGCTCGCGGTCTCGACGTCTCTTTCGATCGCCGACGGCAACGCGTGAATCATCCGAGCGGGACTCTCGTTGTCGCGAACCGAACTAAAGCAAACGCCGCGAAGTCGAGGTACTTCATCCTCCGCGCGGCAATCGAATCCAAGCCCAACAGCGAATGAAAGTGCGACAACCAAAAGCAAGCGATTCATGATGCGGTCAACGACGACGGGCCATTACGGAATAGGAATAGGAGAAGATCCCCAAACAGGAAAGCGGCAGTATAACTCCACTGCAACCGTCCGCTGGTCGGCCCCCACATCACCCGATCTCGCACGAATCCCCGGTGCCGCCATTGACCCGCACCAATTGATCGAGACGAATCCGTGTACCGCCCTCGATCTGAAGGAATTCCTCGCCGTTCTTCGCAAACACGTCTTCGACGCGAGTTTCCTTCCGCCGAGTCTGGCCCGACTCATCCAGATATTCAATCAGCGCGGTCTCGCGACGCATCGCGAGGATTTCGAGTTCGTCGTAAAAACCGCAGCCAACGGGTTTGTAGCTACTGGCTGGTTTGTCGCCGTTCATTTTCCTGTTCCCTTCTGAGGTTCGTCCCTCCGACGCCACGAGCATCGTGATCTTACGCGGGGGAGGCTCATGAAAAGCCGCCATTCAAAACCGACCATCATTCGACTTCCTCGGTTACTCCCGCGTTGCCCAATCACTCTCGAAGGCCTTCATGTCCTCCGTGCCCTTTGTGGTGTCTAATTGCTGTCGAAATCTGCATCCAAACGACCGGAATCCCTCCACCTCGACGCCCCAACAAGAATGCTCCACGGACGCCTCACCTACTTTGTTCTCCTGATCGCGTTTCCAACGATTGCCATCGCTCAAGACTGGAAACAAGCATTCCAGACACCATTCGAATCGAGTGATGGCTGGGAATCCACCGACTATGAGACGGCGATCACCTACTACAACAGGTTGGCCGACGCCAGCGAACACGTCACGATCGCCGAGTACGGACTGACCGATAGCGGTCTGCCACTGCATCTCGTCTTGGTCTCGAAAGACGGCATCCTTCCCGGCGCCGTCCGCGATGACTCACGCTCGGTCCTTCTGATCAACAACGCGATCCACCCCGGCGAACCTGACGGTGTCGACGCAACGATGGCACTCGCCCGTGACCTAGCATTTGACAAAGAGCGACTCGCCTCACTCGACAGCGTCATCGTCGCGATCATTCCGCTTTACAACGTCGGTGGAGCGTTGAACCGGAACAGCGGAACGCGCGCAAACCAAAACGGCCCGCGCGAGTACGGCTTTCGTGGAAACGGCCGCAACTACGATCTCAATCGAGACTTCATCAAATGCGACACGCGGAACGCCCGCAGCTTTGCCGAGATCTTTCACACACTCGACCCGGACCTGCTACTCGACACTCACGTTAGCAACGGAGCCGACTATCAGTACGTGATGACTTCCGCCCACAGCCAAAAAGACAAGCTCGGCAACGAACTCGGAAAACACTTCCACGAGGTCGTCGAACCACAACTCTTCGACCGAATGGAAAAAGCCGGATACCCAACGGTGCCCTACGTCAACTCGGGAGGCAGCCCGCCGGATCGAGCCGGCTACGCGCAGTTCCTCGAGACGCCACGTTACTCAACGGGCTATGCCGCACTCTTTCAAACAGTCGGCTTCATGACCGAAACACACATGCTTAAACCGTACCCGCAACGGGTCGCCGCGACGCGAGCCTTTTTGGATCAATCCATTGCGTTTCTCGCCGAACAGGGTGACACGCTCCAGCGGATCCGACTCGCGGACCGACAGAGTTATCACCAACAAGAGAGCGTCCCGATCGCGTGGACGGTCGACCGAGACCAACCCTCTAGGATCGAGTTCCGAGGCTATGAAGCGACGTCCATCGAGAGCAACGTGACGCCTGGGCAACGCCTTTTCTACGACCGCGAACGTCCCTACGTGAAGAATATTCCGTACTACAACCGATTCAAACCAAGCGAAACGATCACACTCCCCGCTGGCTACCTGATTCCGAAGGCCTGGCATTCGGTGATCGAGCTGATGCGGCTCAATCGAGTCCAGATGCATGTGCTCGAGCGAGACCGCGAGTTTCAAGCCGAAGTCTATCGGATTGAAGACGTTGAAACACGGCCTTCACCTTACGAGGGCCACTACTTTCACGGCACCGTCACCCTTGCGTCTTCCACCGAAACGCTCCAAGCGAAGGCCGGCGACGTGATCCTTCCCATCCACCAAGACCGCGCTCGCTATGTCGTCGAAACGCTCGAGCCCGCGGCAATGGACTCGCTCTTTCGATGGAACTATTTCGACACCATTCTTCAACGCAAAGAGTACTTTTCACCGTACGTCTTCGAAGACACGGCCGAAAAAATGCTCGCGTCCGACCCCGCTCTCCGCAAGGCCTTCGACGCTCAAATTGACAATGATGAGGCCTTCGCCGAAAGCCGATCGGCTCAATTGCAATTCCTCTACGAGCGATCGAAACATGCGGAAAAAGCGAATCGTCGCTATCCCATCGCAAGGCTGCTCTTGTTGCCCGATCCATTCTCGGCGGAGTCTTCCGACAGCGAACCCTTGCCGAGGTAGATCCGCATCAGTTGCTTCGTGCGCCTCGATGTTGAGTCGCTTTCAATCGAGAAAACTCGAGGTAGGCCGCCGCCGTTGACGCCCTGCGTAGATTCCAGCGGTAAGCAGCAGACAAGCGATACCGAAACCAGGCTCCGGAATTGCGGTGACCGAACTGGTGAGGAACGCCCAATCATCCGATGCGAGGTTACGCGTGGCGGTGTAATCGATCCGCGTGATGTGAGTTCCCGACGCCGCTTCGAATCCGAAAAACGTATCGTTCACGTTGGAACCCGACGGAATCGTATGGTTCAACAACTCCGTGGAATTGTCGGAAAACGTGATGGTGAACTCGATGTCGTTCGAATTCGCAAACAAATCGATGATCGTCATCCCGAACGCAGAGACACCTTCGTTCAGCGGGTTGCCGTTTGAATCCGTGACCTGACCGATTTCGATCGAGTTCATAAACGGTGTTCCCGATCCCGCTCCGTCAAAGAGCACCCGAGCACCTGAAATCGGACCAGCGAGCGGCCCCGCGCCGAGTGAGCCGATTCCCCAGTCGTCGAAGGAGTTTTCGAATGTCACCGCCCGAGCGCCGCCTCCGAACCGGGCCAATATCTGTCCTTCTCGCTCCAGCGTGCCGGAGTCGAAATCGATCACACCGCCGGTGCCACTTGCAAAAGCGCCCGCGACATCTCCGGTCATCTGCCCGACCGTCAGCGATGTAGCGCTCGTGTTGACGGAATTCGTTTGAACATCGTTTTCGTCGTAGACTCCGACCACCACGAAGTCCGCCGCTCCCGAGCGACTCCAAACCAACGTCAGACACAAAGCGAAAGTCAACCCTGAGAAACGCATCACAACCCCGCCAATGAAGTAGACAACATCCGCCCGCCTTGGGTCTCGACACCGTACTCCAATCGGGTCTCGCTTGCAACAAATCGGATGGTTTCAATACCGCCAGCCCGCTCGGAGGCTGAAGGCATCACCGAGCTGAAGCTCCAGTGGATTGCGTTCGTACTCGAGACGACGCCCCAACGCCGCCCCCAGCTCGGCGAAGCAGCGTCCACCGCCATCCACCAAACGCTCGATTCCCAGGTGGAGCCGATAATCACGGAGCGACAATTCATCAGCAAGCCCACTCGACCGCGTCACTGCCCAGGTGTTCCCTCCGAGTCCGACCGACGAGTACAACCAGACTTCGCTCCGACGACCATCTTTCGCCATGCGATAGGCGAAACGCGACTCCGGAAAACGCAGCTCCAGGCGAGTGCGTCGGGTCGGCGTCCATTGGACACCCATCGCCGGCAACACCGGAAGGTCCGCTCGACCCAAGGCAACGGCGCCGAAGGAAATCGTGAGTCGATCCGGAATCCACTGCCAATTGATCAGTCCCAAACCGAACATCCGAAACGCATCCTCGCTCGTCGTCAGATCGCTTCGCGCCGAGGGCGAAAAGACACCGAGCAACGAAAGGCGTTCATTCAAAACGCGCCGATAGGCAAATTGAAGCTCGAAATCATACAACTGCGACGGCAGATCGAACGATTCGGGCGCGTCGAGCCAATCGACTCGAAATCGAGGCCTGATGGCGACCACATTGTCAAAACTTCCGAGTGGGATGCCGGTCCCGAGTCCGACTTCCATGAAGGAAAGACTGAGATCGTCGCGCCCCGTGATCAATCCGCCGGTGGTCGCCCAAAGACTCTGCAGTGCCTGCGGCTTGAAGCGTCGCAACTCGGCTTCCGCGGTCGAGGCCGCCAGCACTTCAGCTGGCAAGACTTCCGCCAGCGCGACTTCCGGCGGCACGGCTCTGGGCACCGACACCGCCGATTGATCGTTTGAAAGACAGCGTCCCGATCCGAGGCCGACCAAAATGGCGATCGACCAGAGCAACGCGAGCTGTGGGATCCGGTCGAAGCGTTGCTGCATCAAACTGATTTCGGGCGCGGGCGTGCTGCTGCGAAAAGTGTCTCCCTACGCGTCGTAGCAAACTTGAGCCTGCGGGCGAAAGCACAACCCCATTGGAGAGCCAACCGAAGACTCATCGTCCGGCACGAGGCTCCACCACCGAAGTCCGGCGGTTTAGCGGAATCGAATCATCCGATTGAGCACTCGCAGCAGCCGTCCGGCGAAGGAGAGAGGCTTCGTCTTCACCCGGACAGACACTGTTGCGCCAGTGAGCATCGCCGCATTCGAATCGCCCTTCTCCGGCTCCAGCTGAACGCGCACCGCATAAGAAGCCTCCAAGGGCCGCGCGGTTCGCACCGACTCCGGGTCATCGCGGCGTTGACGATTCTCGTCGGCATTCCACTCAATCGTCGAGAGACTCGTCACGCTGCCTCGCAACACCTTTGAAGGCATGGAAGCGCAAACGAGTTTCGCTTCGGCCCCGAGTTCGATGCGGCGAGCCTGCGTCGCGTTCATCACCATTTCGACATCCCAGCGGTCGTCCGTAACCAACGAAAACAGTTCGGTCCCCGACTCCAAATGGCAACCCCGATTAGCCCTCTCGACTGGACTGCCCGTCCAGCGAACCAACTGCACATCGTCTTCCTTGAGCCGCGAACGATGAGGTCCGTCGATCAAACGGCCCGCGCCGGGCGAACGAATGACCAGCGCATCGAGCCGCGCCTTACGGGTCTGCAGCTGCCGCTTGAATTCGTTCAACAAGACCTTCGCCTGCGGAAGTTCGTTTGCCGACTCGGGCGTCAAGAGACGGTTCGCTTCGATCGCCGCAACGGTTTCGAATTGTTTCTCGTACCGCGATTTCGCTTCCTCGTACGCAATGGCCGTCTGCGGATCCGTTAGCTCGACCAACACATCTCCTTCCACAACGTCCTGCCCCGCGGCGGCGAAGATCGCCTTCAAATGCCCACCGGAAGTGACGTACACCGGCATTTCCGATCGCGGCACCATCCGCCCCTCAGCCGACTCACCCGACGGAAGCGGCCAGCACGCGAGCAACAGCAATGCGGCCGCCGCAACCAAGGACTTCGCCAAACGACCCATTTGAATCTGTCTCCTCCGGGCGGGATTTCGGATGAACTGAACGGGAGATCGCAACGTGGAAAAGAGCAAGCCACCCACGGCGAATAAACACAGCAGACTGCCGACCGAATCGAGCCGATAGGGTCGGAGCATCAGCAACAGGAACCAAAGAATAACCAACGTCAGCGTCCAACGATAAATGAACGCCAACGCAGCATAGACCGCCAACCAAATGGTCTCCTGTCGGCTGCGTATCTTGCCCTCGTCATCGGGTAAGCCCAACAGTCGTTGGCCAAGCCAACCCGACAGAACTCGATTCGACTGCTGCGAGAGATTCGGCACATCGGCCAAGTCAGAAAGCACATAGTAGCCATCGTACCGCAGAAGCGGATTCGCGTTAAACAACACCGTGCTGACACTGCAAACGAGCATCACATTCATCGCCACGTAACGAACGATCGTCGGTCCCGTCGACGCCCAAACCAATGTGGCGATCGAAGCCAGCAAGATCTCCGTTCCGATCCCGGCGAGTCCCACTGCCGCACGCTGGAACCGACTCGGAAACATCCACGAATCCGATGTATCGCAGTACAGCGCCGGAGTAAACACCAACAACATCGGACCGATTTGGTGGCACTCCCCACCAAAGTGTCGACAGACAATCGCGTGCCCGAATTCGTGCAGCACTTTCGTGATACCGATCACGACCGCCAACGTCAGCAACGCTTCGAACTGAATCCACTGATGCATTTCCGGAAACTCGGCCCCGAAACGATCCCAATGGGTCGCGAGCGTGATCATCGCCACAAAGACAATGGACGCCAGGCCGAGAATCGCAAAGGGATGAAAGAGCGGGCGAGCGATCGGATACAGCCGACGCATGAAGGGCTCGGGATCATATCCGGGAAATCGAATAAAGAGCACGCCCGAGATCAGTTGCATCACGCGACCACGAATCTCACGACGTTGCTTTTCCCGCAATCGATCGCCCTGTTGCTCGGCGTCCGAGAGAGTCAGTCCGAGCCGGTGAAACTGGAAGAGCAAATGATTGAGTTGCGCGTGCGACACCTTGGAGGCCAGATGAATACTTCGTTCTGTGCGCGCTTCGGTCGGACGCG
>JBCBLJ010000192.1:0-11465 GCA_038520195.1 Planctomycetota bacterium | reverse complement strand
GAAATGAAGTTTGGGAACGGTCCGACGACTTCACCGCCGAGGCATGCCGGAATGGGGGCCTCATATTTTGCGATGCCCAATTCCTCGGTGACATCCTCACCCAATTCGAAGGTTCGCCCCAGAAGCGACGGATCAAGTAACAGACCCTGTGAAACTTGGCCGCGAAGCTTGACGGTGCGAAGCCGAAACCCCTCCCGTCCATCCATGACTTTGAAGGATGATTTTCGCAGGAACTCAAATTCTTCCCGGATCGGCAAAAACGAATCGATTTCACAATAGATGACCGGGTCACCCGAAGCGTACTCGTTTTTCTTGACGACACATTTCCAACCATCGACCACCGCCAATTCAATCCGATCCGCACCCTCGATGGGCCGCGTTTCGATCACTCTTCGAATCGTTGCCAACTTTCGCATTGCGTTTCCACGTTTTCGCGTCTGGTTTCCTTCGGAGCTTGACAGAACTGCTAGCCCCCAGGTTCGCTCGGGGTAGCGACAACACTGTTTGAGTGTAGCGATCGTCTTTGCTGATGCCTGCGGTAGCCAAATTGATGCCGTCGCCACTAGACTTTGCATGCTCGAACATCAGGAGTCTCCCATGGATCGCCCAAGCACCGACGGCCTCTCGGAAGACGAAATCGGATCGATCATCGGTCAGTTGACGACCTCGGACGTTGCTCTCTCATCCAATGCATTCACAAAGATTCGCGAGTACCGCGCCCAATTCACACCACATTTGATCAAGCTCATCGAAGATGCGACACGCGATGTCCGCGAGGGACGTCTGCTTGTGGGAAACGCTCACTCCTACGCGACGTATCTCCTGGCTGAATTTGGTGAGACCGAGGCTTGGCCCGCGATTCGAGCAGCCATTTCGCTCCCCGATGAGAGACCCTTCGACCTCTACGACGAGGGGATCCTGGAACACTTTCACGTCATCATTGCGAGCCTCGTCGGCGAACGCTCGGACCAAATTGACGAGTTGATCGCCAAGGAAGAAATTAATCTCTGCGTTCGCTGGGCCTGCATCGACGCGATGTTCTGTCAGATACGTGACGGCGTGACCACTCGGGAAGCGGTGATCGCGCGTCTCGGGAGTCTACTCCGAGAGGCGATCGACCGCACCGATGAGATCGCCGAGACGATCGTCCTTCGGCTCGATGAACTCGGCGCCGAATCGCTGCTTCCGCTCGTCGAGGAAGCGTACGCCAAAGAACTGGCCGACACTGATTTACTCGATCTTGACGAGTTCAAGGAAAACGTCGCAAAGGCCCAGGACACGCTTCCGCAAAAGCTCGACGATCTACCTTCGCCGGACGAGTTGATTGCCCAGCTCGACCATTCGTCGGCTTTCCGAGATGTTGTCATCGACGACGAACTTGACGACGACTTCATTTCCACAAGTGCGTTGCCGGCGTCGGATTGGCATGATTCCCTGGACGATGTTTCCGAAAATGAGACCACGGTCCGGAACGATGAAGCCAGGGTGGGTCGCAACGAAAGGTGCCCATGTGGAAGCGGCAAAAAATACAAGAAGTGTTGTGGAAGAAGCTCCGGCCTCGGCGCAATCGGCTACGGGCCATCTTTCTGACCGCATGACACGGCGCTTCGGCATTCCCTTGTGGACCTCGTGATGCCTCAGCGACGACGGCGAGGTCTTCGCAGGATCGAAACTCCGAAGACACCCCCAAGCACCATCAACGAACTCGGCTCGGGGACCGCCGAGATGGAACTGACGGAGAAACGGTACGTATCGACGGCTCCCGTTCCGAAGATCTGCTCATCCAACTCGACGAAACCCGACGTGAACCATGTCGCGTTGCCCGGGCCCGCTCCGACGAGACGATCTCCAATCTCGAAATCGGTGGTTCCATCGGAGAGGGAGGTGAATTCAAACGACGCGAGCGGGATTGAATCTCCCGACACACCGACGCCGCTGGTCTGAGCGTACTCCAATTCATACCCCGCCGCCGTCGCGACGTTGTGATTCTCGAAGTCAAATTCCGGATTGACCGTTGGACTCGCGAGCGTTCCCGAAGAGAGCGAGCGAGTCAGATCAAACCCCCAAGAGACGATGCCTTCGTCATTCAAGATGGTGTCGGGAGCGGTTTGTCGGAGAAAGACCCCGATTGTCAAGCCTTCGCCAGTTTGAACGGTAAAATCATCCGCGAAGCTAACTCCGTTGTCGTCGGAGAAGTCGAGAACAAGGCCCGCGTTGCCCGTTGTTGGGACAATGAGCAGAAGCAAGACCATCAGAGCGAAACAAGATTTTGGTAGCGTGGTTTTCATGGATCGGTTACTGAGTTTGGTGTGAGTAGGGATATTGAAAGACGTTGTCGAGCTAGGCTGAAGTGCCGAAGCGGCGTCGGAATTGGAAGAAGTCAACGATGTTGATGTCGCCATCGCCGTTGAAGTCGAAGGCCGAGTCATAGCCTCCACGAAACGCATTGCGGAAGCGAAAGAAGTCGACGATGTTCACCATGCGATCGCCGTTGACATCTCCAAAGAGCCGGAAAAATTCCGCGGTCGCGTCATCACCTCCCGTCCCATTCTGATCGCCGTCGAGTCGGTTCCCGGCGGCGTCGGTCAAGGAAGAAAGTGTTGTCAGTGTGTAATTCCCGTCGGCGAGTGAACCGCCCACGACACCGGAGCCACTGAACGTAAGAGTCGCGACCGTCTTACCATCGACCAACGCCGTTGTGACATCGGGAATCACTCGGGTGTTCGTTGTCGTGTTGGTCAAGATGAAGGAGTCCGCACCGACGCCGCTCACGGCTTCGCTAAAGGTGACCGTGACACTTGAGACCATGCTTCGCTGCGCGTCGCCACCATTGACCATCACCGATTCTAACCGCGGTGCGGTTGCGTCGACCACAAATCGGTCGACCGCATCCGTTGTCAACGGCCGGCCCACTGAATCCTCGATTCCGCTGCCATCACTGACGAGCCGCAACTCGTAGTCGCCGTCCATGCTTGTCACCGAAGAGAGGTCGATGGTGTATTCTCGTCGTGAAACTTCTGAGAAAACCAAGTCGCTGACATCGACGTCCACGCCGTCTCGGGTCAATTGCAGATCGCCGAGATCGAAACCAAACACATCTTCGTCAAACACGACGGTCGCGACGCCAGCATGTGTGGTTCTCGGATTCGGTTGGATATCAATGATGTCGCCGACGGGCGGCCCTTGATCCACCGAATCGAAACGCAAGAAATCGATTCCCATGTAGTTGCCGACGATCTCAATCCGAAAAACACGATCGTCGCCCGCCCAATTGGAAAGGTCGACACCTTCAAGGGTGAGAAACTCCTCTCCTCCCCCGGCGAAATCGAACTCTCCGATCAGCTCCAGCTCGTCGGGGGTGACCGAATTCGATGCACCAACAAACAACTTGACGCCTTCGTTCTCGCCACCCCATGCTTTGCGGAGCGTCACGTCGTAGATGCCCGCTTCGATGCGATCGACGGTGTACTCCAGCCATTCGCCCTCGAGTACATCATTGGTCACCAGTGATTCGCTCACTTCGACATCGGTATCTGTTCGAAAGCTGGCATCTTCCAAGTTGTTGCCCGGCGTCGTGTCGAAGTACGAAGCTCCTTGACCGCCATGATCGAAGTGGTTGAGATAGATAACGTCAGGTTCACCGCCAGTCTTCAGTGAGCGGTGGACATAGGGCGTTTGCGTGGCGGCCTCAAATGCGATTGAGTCGACTTCGAATCCGCCGCCCTTAAATGCAAGGCGGATCACGGATTGATCGCCTCCGACGGTCGTCAGGTCCGCCGCGTCAAGCCAATGCATTTCAAAGTCCCCGGAGGTGTCGCGAACATCGATGGCCCCGATTTCGGTCAACACACCTGCCGAATTGGTTGCGGCGGCCAGTACCGTGACCTCGCCGTCACCCGTTGCCGACGCGAGATTGAGTCCGATTCGATAAGATGCTGGGGTAATATTGACGGTGTACTCGAGCCATTCCCCATCCGTGATCTCGCCGACGATGGACTCGGTGACGTCGACGCCAGTCTCGGCGCGAAAGGATCCGAGCGAATTGACCACATCGTTGTCGTAGTAGCCGATACCGTTGATGTCATTGAAACTATTGTCGAACGCTTCGGCTTGAATCGTTCGACCGTAGTCGATGATCGCGGGGTTCTCCGGAGCAAAGGGGATTTGAAGCGGTGCACCGGGCGTGAAGTCGATCAGCGGCTGCGAGTCAGTGATCCCGGTGTTGAGGTACAGATTACCGAACCCATCGCGGAAGTACACGATTTGCTCGGTCTCCTCCCGCAGCGCCGCCTCCGATTCGACGAGTGTGCCCTGATTGGGCGTGTAGTTACCAGCGCCGATGATCTTGATCACGATCCGGGATCGATCCACTCTTGCCTTGATGTCGGGGTTCAAGTCGGGCAGCCCGCCATCTTGATTCTTCATGTTCAGCACAAAGCCATCCGCCGGAACGCCAATACGCCCGAACTCAATTTCGAACGTTCCTTCGACGGCACCTTCGCCATCAGTCTTCGCCACGACCTGAGCCCACGAGTGATTTCCGTTGCTCTGGCCAGCGGTTACTTCGAGCGTATCGCCGTCCTGAGCCCGAAAGAGAACGAGCGCTTCGCCATTGCTCGCGTCGTCAAAGAGCCCTTTGTCACTGCCGTCGTTTCTGTTCTCGAGCCGGATTCGGGCGTAGATGTCGTTCGTCAGATAGGCACCCGCTCCCGGGAGCAACTGATCGTCCGCATCAACGAGGAAGTCGACGTTAGGGACGATGCTGTAGCCAGGACCGCCGCCATGGCCAGCCGTGAGGCTACCGTCCAAATCGATGACGGCTTTGATCCACTCATGAGGCTCACCAAGGTTGTGATTCTCCGCCGCGCCACCATCCTCGTCGTCATTCGTGTCCGCGATCGCATGTACCAAGTGATCGTACGACCCATCATTCTCGAAGGAGACATCTTGGAAGCCGTGGTACATCGTGGGACCGAACGAACTGCCCTCGACCTGGAAGGCGAAAGCACTCTCTCCATCAAAACCCGCGAAATGAACTTGAGCATGCAAGCCTGCGCCGTCGTACAGTCGCGGACCACCGACGCGCGTCTCGTGATCTGCGTTTCCACGGCTATGGCCGACAAACAGGCTCCTGTTGAACTCGGTTTCGGAGACTGCCCAGGGACCGTTGTAGCTATCGGCGATCCGCAGATCGTTGAAACGAATCGTTCTCGCCTGCCCGCGGTGGTAGACCGCCGCGTCAGCCGCTTTGTAGTTGGTGAAATGATTGATGTAGTTGACCGTCGGGTCACCGTCTGGAGTACCGCCGCGACGCGGTGAGTATTCATTGGCGGTGTGTACTGAATCGAAATTGAAATCGTCCAGTTGACCATCACCATCGTCATCGGTGCGAAAACGAGCGTCCTCGATATCGCTTCCACGGTCAAAATTCAAACCGACGGCGGTCGTGTGCGATTTGTTGTAGTCGAACTGGCCGAACTCGGCGAAGATCGGACGAACATCTCGATTGGCGGGTTCGTTGCCGGCCTTACCGATGCCGGTTCTTGGGATGGCATACCAAAAGCCCGTTCCCGCTGGGCCTGGATCGGCAAACTCGTCCGTACGCTGGTCCCCCGCGCCGGCGGCGATGTTGCCGATGAAATGATTGTCCGGATTGGTAATCCAAAAAGCCGCCGAACTTGCAAAACGCGACGGAGTTTCAACAACACTGTCGTGCGTGTCGACGATGAAAGCGTCTTTGTCACCTGGATCGGCGAAACTGCTATCGTTGCCACCCACCGCGTGAATGCCCAGTGCCAGGTTGCCGATCAATCGATTGTTTGTCTCGACGGCATCCTCAAAGAAAAATCCATGACCGTGGATGTCGTGAAGCACGATGCCCTCAATGGTCAGGTCATTCGTACCGTGGATCGTCACACCACGATTGTTGGAATTCGTAACCGACGAATTCCGAAACACGTCGCGCTCTCGTCCTTCACCGAGGTGCCAGTGCATCGGATAGCGGCCTTTGCGACTCGCTTGCCCAAGTCCATCCAATTGGACGCCATCGATTTCAATGTCACCCGAGTTCGGCATGATCATGACGTGACCGCCGACGCCGTTGATGACCTGCTGGCTCGGTAGCTTTTCAAATTCCCGCGGCGTCAGATCCGCGTTTTCCGTTCGATCACCGTAGATGGCTTTGCCGCGATCGCCAAACTCAATGTCCGTGTCCTGGTCGTTGTCAGGATCGGACTGAATCTTGATGTTTCGGCTAAGCAGTGCGACTTCCGCACGAAGATCGATTGTGTAGGTCTGTGCGGCGGCAAGCGTGCTTGGATCGGTTTCAACGCCATACGTCTCGCGCTCGCCATAGTGTCGATAATCGAGTGGTCGATCCAACCTGAGGACGGTGGTGGTCTCGCCCGGTTCGATCGCTTCGATGAAGCGGACTTCTTCTTCGGTGTAGTCGTACGAAGAACTTGCGATCACAATCTGGTCACCGACTTCCCAGTTCAACTCGCCGTCGTCCTCCACGGTCGTCTCAAACGTATCGCCATTCATCGCGCCGGCATTGAAGTTGCGCTCGATCAGGTTGGCGACCGTGATTTCGTCTGCGTTTTGCTTGGCAGTCACGGCGAGTTTGGTAAAGCTGAGTCGGTCTTCACCATAGAGCTGGACGCGGCCCTCCATACCGGTCATCAAGAAGCCATCGTTGTTGTGGACCGGCATTGTGGCTTCCATTCCCATCATCACCGTTGGAATCAAATGGTCTGCCGTTACGTCAGTGCCCTTCAAGGTGATCGTGAAGTCTCCCACGTCGTAGCGATCCTCTGCCGAGCCGACCACAAACTGGCCTCCGCTGTTGACATGTATCCAGTTCGCTTCGACGGACTTATTGGGAACCGAGGGGTCTTCCAAGGCGACCAAATCACCTTGGATGACAAGCTCCTTCGCTTCGTGAGTCTCGAGATCCAGTTGCACCGTCACGCCTTGACCGATGATGACCCGCTGCGTGTCATCGGGAAGGACGTTGTCTTTCCACGTGTTGGGATCGGACCACGCTCCGTCGTTGACCGCGACGGCTGCCAGAAGCGCGCGTTTTTCGAGCGTTTCCAAGCGAACCGCTCCACGAGTCCGTGGGCGACGACGAGGCTTCGTCTCGCGCGCGGGTTCACGCGTCATGATCTTCCTAAGCGTTTCAAAAACCGACATTTCTGGCTCCAGCGAAAGACAAGAGAAGTCGCAAACCGGTTTGAACGCTGACTCTCGCTGTCAGTGCGATCACACGGTCACTTGTTATTGACTTCCGCGAGAAAGTGCTGAGCCAACCTTCACCCTATTGCAAAGAACTTTTCTGAAGTGTCGGCGCCGACCGGCAGGAAGACACAGGGATGGCGGCACCATTGGTGTGGTCAAGAATGGCAGCCTACCCGGTCGCGTTCCGGGACACACTCTGGCTGTTAGGCATGAGTCATGTTCGCGAGGACACCGCACGCGACCGAGCCGAGAAGCGGTCAAGTCAACGCAAAACGCAAATGATTGCCGGGCATTCAGTCAATGTTGAGACAATCGACTCCGCGACGCTCTGCGTGCCGCGCCATCGACTGATTCAGCCTGACGCGTAATCGCTTGGCTCATTTGCTTTCGGCCGACGACTCCACTGAACGTTGGAGCGGCCTAATGGAGCCCTTGAACGGGAAACTCTCTGCCTCGGAGACCACCTCGCCAATCAGATTCCAGCCTCCCTGAAGCGAATGCCCTTCATCCTCATTCCAATGGCCGCGAGTTGTTTCCACGTCGTTTGCAAGCACCACAAAGACGTTTCTCGCGTCGAGCTTCCAAGGGCCTGACTTCGGTTTGTCTGCGCCCGGCTGCAAAATCCTCAGCCCGATGCGGTAGTTGCGATTGCCGTCAAGCGGTTCCTCGAAGACGGCTTTGAGCGCGGTCGATTCGCCCGGTTGCAGACTTCGAAGATCCGTCTCGATCGTCTTCAACTCGCGTACTTCCGATGCGGTTCCGTCAAGAAGCGCCAGTTGTGTTTCCCAACGGAGATAGAAGGGTGCAATCCCGACGTTTGCCAAGGACAGCTCGCAACTCAGTCCCGCCTTGCCCATCTCGCGTTTGACCCGATCCACTTGAAAGTTGTATCCCAACTGACGATGCATCGACAAAAACTGATCTTTCGGTGTCCAGTCGGGAATCTGTTCGCGAATGTGCTTGTGCTCGGGTACCAACAGCATCGAGTAGCGTGCCTGTTCGATGAACCGAGTTCCTTCGTCGGTTTGAAAGAAGTTGATCCAGTGTTGGCGATCAACATTGGGAGGCCACTCGCCCGTGATGGGACCGTTTTTCCAGAGTTTGTTTTGCTCAACCATCCGTCCAAATTCATATCCGTGCTCGGTGAGCGTCGCGGATCCGTTGGTGTAGCCGACGCGGGATTGAGGCCGGACCGCGGCTTCATTTGGATAGCGAATCTGTGTAAAGCGATCTTCCGGAAGGTTTGTGAGATACGTCTTTAAGATCGTCGTCTTGGTCTCATCGCTGGGACTCCAATCCTCACGCGGGAAGGTGTGCCATTCGGACCAAAAACCGAGCAACCCGGCTTGAAGCACGAACACTCGCGGATCGTCGTGAAAGTAGGCCGCCAGCGCCTCGATCGCTTCGGTGGCTTCCTCGATGTAGGCCGGTTCGTTGTACTTGGTCGCCCGCATTTCCCGACTGACCGGGTCGTCAGGATCGGCGTGCCCTCGGTGTTCGCCAACCCTTTTCAAAAGCCAATCTGGCCCGAGATAGTTGTCCTCAACCGGCTCTCGTGTGTCCCAATCCACCACGAACTGAAGGATTACATGTCGTCCGAGTGTTCCCTTTCGGGCAATCACGCTCTCGACATAGTCCCAGTCGAACTCGTCGTCGCGAGGTTCAAAGTCACCCCACTCAATGTATTGAAAGCCAACGCTCGCGTATTCGTCTTCTCTCCACCAAGCGGAACCAAATCCCTTGAGCGGATTCCTGTCGGGACCGAGTGAACGAGGGAGCCGGTAGGAGACTTTTGATGTGAGCTTCGTTTCCGCGACGAACGTCAGGTAGTCGATGTTCGCGCCTTCACCGAGATTCTTAAATCGCAACGTGTTCCGACCGGCCGACAAGGCGATCATGATCGACTCGGTGGTGGTGTAGTGAGACCAGATTCGGGTTTGAGGCACCTTGATCTCGGCAACCTCGGACGAGCGAACACCGTCGGCGCCCGTGACGAACAACTGAACTCGAGTCCCTTCGATGGACGAGGTTCGGAGCGAAAGTCGGTAATTGCATTGCTGAGGCACCTGGATCTCGATCTCGAACCAGGAGTCTTTCCAAAAGTAGCCGAGATTCCGTCCGTTGCTGCAGCGTTTGCAGGGTTCGGCGAAAGGGAACTCCCCCGTGGTGGCGCTCACCCCCTCGGCCTCGATCAACGTCTTTCCGACCGATCGAACACGATGCACCTCCGCAGCCACCGGCGGTTCACCCAACACCCAACATCCAATGGTTGCCAACGGAACAAGGAGCCTGAGCCAGGTAGTTTTTCGCAATTGAATCATTCGAGTGCTTTTCTGCTTGTTGAAGAACGTTCACGACCAGAGCTTTCGCGACAAAGCTCGACATCTCCCTTCAACCTATTTTTGAAACCACTCCCCGCGGATCACGGGTCGAGGTTTGATACAATCGTCGGCGGAGAACGAGGCAAAATGGAATCGGACGAAGAGCGTGATACAGACTTGCCCTTGGGCGAAGGAAACCTGACGGAGCTACTCCAGGTTCTGCCACGTCGCCAGGATGAATTGTACGACTTTGTTTACACCCACCTGAAAGCGATCGCCCGAAACCGGCTCTCGACCGAGAACCGGGAAAAGACGCTGCAAACCACCGACCTGGTCAACGAGGCCTACCTCCGGCTCTCACGCCAAAACACTTCGTGGCGCGATCGACGACACTTTTATGGCGTCGCGGCTGAAGCGATGCGGCGCATCCTGATCGACACGGCGCGGGCGCGGAAACGGGCGAAGCGCGGCGGAGACGCCGTCCAGCAACCTCTTTCGGGAGTCTCCTTTCCCGCCTGCGAATGGGAGACCGATCTTCTGGAGTTGCACGACGCCTTGTCCGAGTTGGAACGCGAATCACCCGAAAACGCCGAAGTGGTCCGGCTTCGCTTTTTCTCCGGGCTGACCTGCGAAGAATGCGCACAGATGCTTGAGGTGAGCCTTTCCACGGTCGAGCGACGGTGGCGATTCGCGCGCGCGTGGCTGCGGTCGAAAATGCAAGAAAATGAGTGAAGGCACCAAAACGGTTTCGTCGCGGAACTGTTTTTGGTTCAGCATCGCCGCGAACCGGAGATCACATGCCTGATCGAGACGCAAGCCGATGAGCGAACGCCCCAGCCTTGAAAGTCTATCGGAGATTTTTCTGCAAATCGCCGAAGCCCCACTCGATCGTCGCGAAGCATTGATTCTTGAACTTTGCCACGATGAGGAAACACGCCATGAAATTCGTCAGCTCCTTGACGCCGACTCGTCAGAGGATCCACTTCTCGATCACGACCTTTATCCCGAACCGGTGGAATTAAACGTCGGTGATCGAGTATCGAATTATCGACTGACCAAGGAACTCGCTCATGGCGGGATGGGAATCGTTTTTCTCGCCGAACAACTCGAACCGATTCACCGAAACGTCGCGCTCAAAGTGATCAAACCCGGCGTGGATACTCGCGAAGTGATCGCGCGCTTCAATGCCGAACGGCAGACGCTTTCGCTGATGGATCACCCAAACATCGCAAGTGTCTACGATGCAGGCAGCACGGATTCCGGGCGACCCTACTTTGTGATGGAACTTGTCGATGGGCAACCGATCACCGCCTACTGCGAAGAGAATCGGTTAACGGTGCGACGGCGACTCGAGATTTTCGTTTCGGTTTGCCGCGCCATTCAACACGCTCACCAAAAAGGAATCATTCACCGCGACATCAAACCCTCCAACGTCCTCGTCGGAGAGCGCGGCGGTCAACCATTCGCGAAGGTGATCGACTTTGGAGTCGCAAAGGCGATCAACCACACAGTCGTCGGCGCCACTGTTGCAACAGGTCTCGGCCAGATCGTCGGCACGTTCGATTACATGAGCCCCGAGCAGTCGCGACTCAACCGCCAAGATGTCGACACCCGCAGCGATATCTACTCGCTCGGTGTTTTGCTTTATGAGTTGCTAACCGATACCCCACCTTTTGATCGCGAGCGACTGCGGTCAGTCGATCTTGAAGAAATGCTCAAGATCATCCAGCAAGAGGATCCTCCACGACCTAGCAACCGGCTCTCCGAAGTCCGCGACAGAGTTTGGTGTGACTCACCAACGCAGTTGTTCGACGAACGATCCCGCGAGATCGACTTCGACTCATCGAGCGAAGTTGCGATCCTTCGAAGAAGAGAAACCGAGTCTCAGTTCCGCAAGCGAATCCG
>JBCBLJ010001026.1:0-2463 GCA_038520195.1 Planctomycetota bacterium | reverse complement strand
ATTGATCCTGCACCCAGCGACGGAAAAGCGCGCCATCGTGCTCGACAACATCTTGTTTGTCGGCAGCAAAGAAGCGTCCATGACCAAGATGCTCGGCTCCATCAAAGTCAAAATCGGAGACGACAGCGGCGTCCGCTAGACGATTCGGTTGCAGACCCTTTTGAGGCGGTACTTTCGAACAGACTAGAACTCGCCGTCGAGATCGGCGAGACGTTCGAGATCGCCGGCTCGTCGGGGTTTGGGCGACTCGCGGAGCGGCTCGAGTTGGTTCGCCAACGCCTTCAGTGCAACCGGGATGGGAGCCTCTGAGTCCGCCCATTGGGTCCACCACGACGCCACTGCCTCCGCCGCCGGCGCATCGCCCAACCGCCAGAGTTGGACAGCATCGGCAACCGGTAAGTGCGGCCGTCCGATCAAGTCCAACTTGACCGCCGCGTCCAACACGATCGGGACACAACCAAGGTCCCAGGGCAATGCGCTCGTTGAGCCACTCGAACCCATGTCATCGGGATCCGACGGTGCCTGGGTCGCTCCCAAGTGTTGATCGATCGCAATTCGAGCCACCCAGTAGGCCAAACGAAACACCTCGCCGACACCGGGATGCGCGTCGGTCAGCATCGCTTCGATCCAGACTCTTGACGAACCGTCGTAGCCGCCATCGCCGCCGCGCATTGGTTGAACGAGTAACGCGGGGACTTGGGTCGGCCACCAACCCGTGGGCGGCGACGCTTGCCAGATCCGATCGGCGATTTGGATCAACAAGCCAGGCCCAAAGGACTGCCATCGATCCGTCAAAGGCCCGGCGCGGAGTTTGAGTTGGTCGCGCAGCTTCGGAAAACGTCGCTGAAATGACAACCGACACTCATCCAAGCGGCTCGTGACAGCAGCCGCCGTCGGATCGAGTAACAATGGATTGCAATCCGCCGCGGCAAGTGCCCCGGGACATGCTTCTCGCCCCGACTGTCCGGCCATCACTTCGCGGAACAGCGAGTTCCAAAACACGCCGACGTTCACCGACGCGGACACCAATCGCGTGTTAATGTCCGTCGCCGGTTTGACGAGCGCCGCCTCGGTTTTGGGATCGGTACACACGCCCCCTGTCGCAACCACGATCGAGGCGTGGATCGCGCTCAGTTCGACAGCCGGATCGAAGGAGACTTTGGGTACTGCCACGGAAAGACCAGGAAAAGAATGTCCTACTGGTGTGATGCCATTTGAGCCTGAATCCACTGCTCGAGTTCGTCAAAATCCACCGGCGGGAGTTTCGACAAGTCCGGACGGAGCTTCACGGCCTCGTGCAAGTAAATGTGCTCTATCTCGGACTGAGCCTTGGTCGTATTCCAGTGCAGTAAAACGCGAATGCACCTCGGCAACGATCTTTCCACCGTGATTTCGTACCCACACAGCAGGGGCACCTCCAGCCAACCCAGCTGTCGCGCTGCCAATGCCGGAAATTCTGATTTAAGGTCGTGGGTCACCGTAAAGGTCGCGCTCGCCAGATCGACCGTGTCGATCTCGTTGCGTCGCATCATCAATGCGATCAATTGTCGAGTGGCGAGCAAGATCTGGTCTCGATCATCCACCTCGACCGTCGTCGCCCCCCTCACTCCGCGGCACGCCATCATGCTTCGGTGATCCCTCATTCGGTGGTCTTGGGTACGGTCATTCCCGTCTTCAAAAGCCTACTATAGGCTCTCGGTAGGGTTGCCGATAACCTCCGTGCGACGCACCTTTTTGCGCGACGTGCCTGCGCGAGGCAGCGCCGGCGATCATCCGCTACACCACTCGGACGTACACCCATGGCTCAAGATCGATCGGCTTATCAGCAGAAAGTCATCAAGAACTACTACCGCAACCGAGATGCCATCGGTCTTCAAAAGGCTCAGGAGGCGATCACCGAGCTCTACCTTGCCGAAGGCAAAAAAAAGCGAGAAACCATCTGGAAACGGCTCTGCAGCCACCTGGAGAAGGCCGGACTCACGGCCGATCAGATTCAGCACTTGCGAGATCGGGACGATCCCGCGTTGGTCGCCGAAGCGATTCAGAAGATCGCTTGATCATCCAATTCTAGCGGCTGGCACGTAGCTTTTCTTGCGCCCGTGCCGCCTTCAGGGCCGCGGCTTCACGCGGCAACTTGAACTCCGGACCGGCGGGCGAATACTGCACGTCATCTTGCAGATAGTACGGACTCGGAAGTGTCTGACCGTTCATCGTCACCTGACAACCGGTCGCTCCCGCAAGGCAGGAGCCCGCAAGCATCGATAGTGCCAGACTTCGCGCGGTTTGTTTGAAGGTCAGTTTGCGGCTCATGACTTCGTGCCTTGTTTGGATCGTTGCATATCAAGCTGCTCTGGGACACCTCGATTCCCGTCACAACCGATATCGGACGAATAACCCGCAAAGCTTAACCTCCGCCCGATAATTTCAGCAAACGCATCGAAAGCTCTGTTTCACACGAGACGT
>JBCBLJ010001028.1:0-2456 GCA_038520195.1 Planctomycetota bacterium | reverse complement strand
TAACCACCCGGGTTGATAAACAATCCGAGTCGGCCGAGAGAGCTTCGTCCCAGAATCATGGGAACCACGCCGTGAGTCTCGGTGTATTCCACGGTTCGGCCGAGGAACAAGAGTATCGGCTGCAGCGTCAGCCCGTCGGCCGGAATGTCGAGTCGCCGATAACGATTGGGCTTGGCCGCATCGAGGACGATTTCCTCGTAAACGATCAACTGGTCGTGCAACGCCAAGCTGTAGCTGTTGGGGTTGAGGCGATCACGATCGAATGGGTCGATGCGTATCTCTCGGCGCTCAATTCGCGCTTCGATTTCGCGACTCGATAAGAGCATGGAGGGTCCAGCAGGTCACAGGCGAGAACCGCAAGACGTCGGGCGGCTTGCGTGCCAGCAGTGTAGCAAATCAGCCGCGTTGTCTCACCCGTCGGCCCTTTCGCTGATACTCCGCCACGGGGCTGCTCACATACACTTTGAGTGAATGGCACGGCATCGCCACGGTCCGGTTGCTCGGCGGCATCGGTCCGTCCAGTTCCGGAAAAATGTCCTCGGGTGGATTCCCAGCGGTATCCAGGAAAAGACTCCATTTCATGCCGCGGCCGACGGCCGGAAGTTTGTGCTGCCGGGCGTCGCCGGTGCTGTTGAACATCATCACCACGTCGCGGCCCAAACCCTCGGGGTCGTCGCTCCGGCTGGGGGCGGAAATGTACGCGACCATGCTGAGATGTGGCTGATTCCAGTCCAGCGGTGAACCGTCTTCGGCATACCACGAGACATCGCGAATCAATCGCCCGTCGACGGGTTGGCCGGTTAGGAAACTGACCCGACGAACCGTCGGCTGATGGAGACGGAAGTGAATCAGCCCCCGAACAAAACGCAGCATGTCGTCGTGCTTGTCGACGAGTTTCCAATCGAACCAACTGAGGTCGTTGTCTTGGCAATAGGCATTGTTGTTGCCCTTGGCCGTGCGGCGGACTTCGTCGCCCGAGACGATCATGGGCACGCCCTGCGACAGTAAAAGCGTTGCGAACATGTTGCGAATCTGCCGCGACCGAATCGTGTTGACACCCTTCTTGCGAGTCGTACCCTCGACGCCGTAGTTGTCGCTGATGTTGTGATTGTCGCCGTCACGGTTGTCTTCACCGTTGGCGTGGTTGTGCTTTTCTTTGTAGGAAACCAAGTCGTTGATGGTGAAGCCGTCGTGACTGGTCACAAAGTTGATGCTGCAAAATGGAGGGCGGCCGGCATGCTCGTAAAGGTCGCTGCTTCCGGCCAGTCGAGTGGCCAACGAGCCCAGAGTTCCTCCGTCACCACGCCAGAATGATCGGACGTCGTCACGGAACCGTCCGTTCCACTCGGCCCATCGGTGGTTGCCGAAGGAACCGACTTGGTATGCGCCTGCGGCATCCCAAGCCTCGGCGATCATTTTCGTGTCGGCGAGTAGAGGATCCTCGGCGATCAGTTCGACCAAGGGCGGATTCGGGATCAGGTTTCCGCTGCGGTCACGCGACAGAATGCTGGCCAAGTCGAATCGAAAACCATCGACGTGGTAGTTGTGAACCCAGTGCCGCAGGCAATGGAAAAGCATCTCGCGAACCACGGGGTGGTTCCCGTTGATGGTGTTTCCACAGCCGCTGTAGTTCGTGTAATGCTTGCCCTCGCTGAGGATGTAGTAAACCTGGTTTTCCAAGCCCTTGAAGGACAGCGTCGGGCCTTCCTCGTTTCCTTCGCAGGTGTGGTTGAAGACGACATCGAGGATCACTTCGATGCCCGCCGCGTGCAACGCTTTGACCATCTGCTTGAATTCACGCACCTGGGCGCCTGGCGTTTTATCAAACGCATAACCTCGGTGGGGCGAGAAGAACGCCATCGGGTCGTAGCCCCAGTAATTGGGACGCTCGAGCGTATTGCCGTAGATGTCGAGGATCGGAAACTCGTTGACCGGCATCAACTCGACCGCGGTGACGCCGAGTTCTTTGAGGTAAGGGATTTTCTCGATCACGCCGAGGTAAGTCCCCGGATGCTTGATCTTCGCGGTCTTGCTTTGGGTGAATCCGCGAACGTGCATCTCGTAGATCACCGATTCGCTCAGCTCTCGACGCAAATGACGATCCCCATCCCAATCGAAGTCATCATTGATGACGACGCACTTCGGTGGCCGAACGACGCCATCGGTTCCTTGTTGAAAGGTGCCCGCAAGCGCTTGGGCGTAGGGATCAATCAACCGGGCCGATGAATCAAAACGTTGACCCTTTTCAGGGTTCCAGGGCCCGCTCGCTTGGAAGTGATAGAGCTGTCCCGCATCGAGGCCCTTGACCGTCAAGCTCCAGACGTCGCCCCAACGATCGGTGTCTCGATCGAATTCGATGATGTCTGCCGGCTCGGGGTCATCAACCTTGTTGTAGAGCAGCAACCGCATCGCGGTCGCCGAACGGCTGAAGATCGAAAACTGAACGCCGTTCTCTT
>JBCBLJ010001099.1:0-2102 GCA_038520195.1 Planctomycetota bacterium | reverse complement strand
GTCTCCTTTAACGCGAAGCTCGTACTCAGTCGTCCTGGAGCACATCGATCCCGTCGTCTTTCCGCTGCGACTTGAGGCGTTTGGCCATTTCGTCACGCATCAACATCAACTCGTAGACTTCGTCGGCCACCGCACCAGACGGCAAGTTGGGATCGCTCTGCAAACGCACGACTTGCGATTTAACTTCCTTATCGTCGACCACAAGAGCGACCTGATAGGAGCCGCTGGAGACTGGTCGGCCGCGGCCGCGGAATCCAGGCGGAAGACGCCTTTGCGCTGCTCCGCCGCGATTGGCGGTTTGCGTTTGCGTCAGATTCCAACGCACTTGATGCAGACCCTGCTTGGCGTTCCCGCTCAGTTCGCTGATCACTTTGCCTTCGATGTCTTTGACCCGGAAAGCGACTTTTTTGGCGTCTTCCGAAAGCCAATACCAGAAGCCGGCGCCGGACGCCGGATTCTGAGCGACGAATCGGCGATTGGTTCCGCCGCGTCGAGGTGCCGAACGCCAACGAACGACATCCTGTGGCTTGAAGAAGACTGACTCGCCGGCCACCGCTTCGGGTGTCATCGCACGTAGCACCGAAACGTCACAAGCCCAGAGGCTTCGGCCGTGCGTCGCAAGAACGATCTCATTCACTGCCGGGTGAGCCGCGACGTCGTGGACCGAAACGGTCGGAACGTCTTTTGCTTGAACCCAGTTTTCGCCTCGATCCAGTGAAATCCAAAACGCGAACTCGGTGCCGAGATACAACAGGTTCTTGTTGACCGGGTCCTCTCGCAGACAACGACTCGATCCGAACGGCAAACCCTTGTGAAGGGCCCGGAAGGTCTCGCCGTGGTCGTCGCTGACGTACACGTAAGGGTTGTCATCGTCGCTGCGGTGAGCGTCGAGCACCACATAAACGGTGCCGGCCGCATGTCGCGACGCTTCGATCGAACTGACCCACCGGAGACCAGGCGCGTTGAGATTCTCGGTGATGTCTTTCCAGTTCACTCCGCCATCCTTGGTCACCCACAACGCGCCGTCATCGGTGCCGACGTACAAGACATTCGGATCGACAGGTGACTCGGCCAAGTCCGTCGCGGACCCGCGTTTGGTCTTGGTGATTTCCGGCGAGATCGCCTGCAACCCATTCCCGCGATCGAGAGACCGAAAGACATAGTTGCCGGCGGAGTAAAAGATGCGAGAGTTGTGGCTGGAAAGGATGAAGGGTGTTTCCCAGTTAAAGCGATACTCGGTTCCTCGCTGTCGTCGTGGCCTCAAAGAAGCTCGCTCGCCAGTAACAAGGTGTCGGCGAGCGATCGCACCGTTTTGGCTTTCGTAATACATCAAGTCTGGATCATTCGGATCGACTCGGCACACAAAGCCGTCGCCGCCGCCGACGGAAATCCAGTCTTCATTGATCGCACCGCCGGTCTGGCTGATCGCGGGTCCGGCCCAACTTCCGTTGTCCTGCAGGCCGCCGACGACCCAGTAAGGCTTCTTGGGACTAATCGCGACATGGTAGAACTGACCGATCGCGGCGGTGTTGATGTGGTCCCAGTTGTTTCCGTAATCGAAGGTCGCGTAAACACCGCCGTCGCCAGCGATGACCATGTGCCGTCCGTCGGCCGGGTCAATCCAGAGGTCGTGTGCATCGGCATGCACACCGCGTCCAAAGTTCGACTGGAACGTCACGCCGCCGTTCTCCGATTTGAACTGCGACACACCCAGCACATAGACGCGCTGATCATCACTGGGATCGACCCGGATCACGCTAAAGTACATGGGGCGGGTGTTGAGCGAGTTGACCCGCTCCCAAGTCTCACCCGCATCGGTCGACTTGTAGATTCCGCCGTAGCGATACCCTTCGGCACCCTGCATGTCTTGAACATTCGGGCGTTGGCCAAAGTACGAATACGTGTAGGGTCGGCTGGAGGAACCTGCATTTCGGTCACCGAGGGTGACCACCAGTTCGAGTTTCTTTTCGCCTCGCTCGACGATCACCTTCATCTTTTCGTCCGGGTCGCGCTGGCGAATCTCCGCGATCAAGGCTTCGTAGTTGGCCATCTTTTTGTCACCGACCTGCTTGATGACGTCACCTGCCTTGAGCCCCGCTTTT
>JBCBLJ010001065.1:0-2278 GCA_038520195.1 Planctomycetota bacterium | reverse complement strand
GAGGACGATCGAAGCCTGCGGACGATTTTTGGTGACGCGGCAGCGGCGACGCTCGTGAGGGCCGGCGAGGGGGCTTCGCATGATGGTCGGGCTCCTCCGTCGGCGACGAGCAACATGTCGGCGCCGCTACCGTCACTGCCGAATCGAAACCCCCAAAGCGAAGCCCCCTCGCCGGCCCTCACGAGCGTCGCCGCTGCCGCGTCACCAAAAATCGTCCGCAGGCTTCGATCGTCCTCGTCAATATACTTCGAGTACGTTTCGGCGGTCAAAAAAAGAATGCTCTTCGCCGCGCCGCTTTGAATCAAACCATCGGCCACCGCCAACCCGTAAACGTACCCACTGCAGCCGAGGTTAAAATCCAGCGCGCCGCAGTGCTTCGGCAAACCCAAACGATCCTGGATCAAACAACTCGTCGTCGGAAGCGGGTAGTCCGGCGTCTGCGTGCAAAACAGCACAAAGTCAATTTCGGAACGATCCACTCCGTAATCGGCGAACAATCGCTCAGCCGCGGCAACGGCAAGATCACTGGAGGTTTCGTTCGGGTCCGCGATATGCCTTTGCCGAATACCCGTCTTCTCCTCGATCAGCTTCATGTCCCAAGCAGGAAACGAAGACTGCAATTCCTCATTCGTCTCCACACGCTCGGGCAAATGAACGGTGATCGGGCCGAGATGAGCGTGGGGCACGAACGCGATCCAAACGAGGTCAAGATAATGCGGTAGACGACGCCGGAGAAAGCCTAACAAGCCGAATCGCCAGCGTGGACCCCAAGACCGCCACGACAGTCCCGAACTTGTGTCTCGGTGACCAACCAATCGACGCGAACATCATGGTCCGCCATCGGAATCGCGTCGACCAATTGACACTCATACGCCAAACCCACCCGAACCCCGTCACAGCGCGAAAAGAACCGATCATAGAATCCCGCACCATGGCCCAAACGACCGCCATTGGCGTCGAACGCAACGCCCGGAACCAGGATGACGTCAATCTCCTCCGCGGAGACACGATGTTGGGAGGAACGTCTCAAAGAAGCCTTGGGCTCGAGAATCCCAAAGCGACCGGTCTCCAAATCCGCCATCTCGCGCAACCTAAACAATTGCAAGTGCATTCCGTCGCACCAAGGAACGACGACCTGAACTGGCCCGCCGAGTGAGTCCCTGATCGCGGCGCGGGTCCGAACCTCATCTCGTACGTCGACGTACCACATCGCGAACTTCGCATCGCGATAAACCGGCATCGAAAAAACCTGCTCGACAATCCGCTGGCTTGCCGTGTCTTTGTCCGAAAAGTCGGTTCGGTTCTTTCGAACGCGACGTCGCAGTTCCGCTTTGGATGACACCGAGACAGACACTCCACCGTAGATTGAATGCGAACCATCATTTCAACGTCACGAAACGTGCCGCGGGCTCATCCCATCGTTCCGCCTCGACCGGCATGAAGGTCTTCACTTCAAAACTCTCGGACACCAGCTTGCGGGCTTCAAGAATCGCATCGCCCGGATCCACCGCACCGAAAACACCCGTTCCGACCATCTGCATCACGACATTACCGATCGCCGTCGCTTCGACCGGCCCCGCGATCACTCGACGGCCGCACGCATCGGCCGTCATCTGGCAGAGTAAGTCGTTCATCGCTCCGCCACCGACGATGTGGATGGTTTCGATGCGATTACCCACCAATCGTTCCAGCATCCCGAGGCACACTCGATACCGAAGCGCGAGTCCCTCCAGCGCTGCCCGGAAATAGGTCGCATCTTCCGTCGGCTTTGTCTGCCCCGTTCGGTCGGCATACGCGTCGATCGCATCGATCATGTCCGCCGGAGCGGTGAAGTCGGTCGCGTCGGGATCAATCAATAACTGGAAGGGCGCTGCGTCTCGTGCCGCATCCACCATCTGGTCCCAAGAAACGCTTTGCTCACGGCGCCCGAGGGCCCCACGAATCCGTTGCCATACCCAAAGCCCACCGATGTTCTTGAGCAACCGAGTGCTGCCGGCCGCGCCGCGCTCGTTCGTAAAGTTGAGTTCCGCACAAAGATCCGTCACGCGAGGCTGAGCGACTTCGCAACCCATCAGCGACCAAGTGCCGGAACTGATGAAACACCAGTTCGGTTTCTCGGCCGCGAACTCGCTCGCCGGAACCGCGAGCACCGCCGATGCCGTGTCGTGCGTCGCCGGAACCACGACTGGAACATCCTTCAGCCCCGTCTGTTTGCTTCGGTCACGGAGCCGGCGACGACGCTCGGCGTGGTGCAGAATTCGGTCGCCGAACAGACGGG
>JBCBLJ010000195.1:0-11446 GCA_038520195.1 Planctomycetota bacterium | reverse complement strand
GGAGTGGTGGCATCCAACGGTTCATGCATTGGTCGAGGAGACTGCGCCGAGACATGGCGATTCCTTTGCGTGAAGAGAGAAGACTTGAGACCGATGTTGGTCACAGACTTCCGCGACGATCAGCATCCTGACCCTTCGTCTTCACGCAAAAATTTTTTCGACATGACGCGCAATCACTCACGCACACTCTCTCGACTCGGCTAATCAATGATTGCGTCGTAAATCTGCTTTTTGAGCCCAAACTCGGTGAGCCAGCGGTAGGGCATCACCTGCTCGAGTGTGATCACAATTAGCTCGTCCTTCGGCGAGATCCAGTAGTGCGTGCTGGCGGCCCCGCCCCAGCCATACTCACCAACACGTCCGTGGGGATCCCAGTCACTCATCTTTTCGCGGACCGAAAAGCCAAATCCGAATCCAACTCCTTCACGGACTTCGGCGCCGAAACGAATCCATCCGACGCTCTCGGAAAGCTGATTCGTTCGCATTGACTTGACGGTTTCCGGTTGGAGATACCGTTTCCCGCCGAACACGCCGCCGCGTTCAATCATCATCAAAAACCGCATGTAGTCGCGCGCGGTCGAGACGAGACCACCGCCACCGGACTTAAACGCCGGTGCATTCTCGTACTTTTGATCTTGCTCCTTCAGCCGAGCCAGTTGTCCGCTGTAGCAAGCGGCAAAACGGGAACGCTTATCTGCGGGGACATAAAATCCCGTGTCACGCATGTCCAGCGGGTCAAAAACTCGCTTCTGAAGAAATGTGTCAAAGGGTTGTTGCGAAACAACTTCAACGACGCGCCCCAGGACATCCGTTGCGACACTGTATTCCCATCCCGAACCGGGTTCAAAGCGGACCGGCATGTTTTCCATCTTGCCGACCATTTGCTCAAGCGTATTGCCGGCGTCGAGGAGATTGCGTTCGTTGTGGAGCTGGGCGAGTCGGTCGCCGGACCAGCCATAGCTGAGTCCCGATGAATGACGCATTAAGTCGGCGATCGTCATCGCGCCTATCGCGGGTTGGTCTCCTTCGTCTGAAATCACATTCAACGTAGCGAGTTCCGGAACATATTTCGAAACAGGATCTTCGACACTCAGTTTGCCTTCGTCGCACAGCATCAACGCTGCGGCTGTCGTGATCGACTTGGTCATCGAGTAAAAACGCAGGATGGAGTCTTTGCGCATGGGTCGGTTACTTTCTCGATCCGCTTGGCCGTAAGCTTCAAAGAAGCAAACCTTCCCTTTGCGTGCGATCAGCACAATGCCGCCAACCATCTTTTGATCTTCGACGTAGCCGCGCATGACACGGCTGACTTCGGCGAGCTTCTCCGACGACATCCCGACTTGCTCCGGGGCGACCGATGGAATCTCGATCGGAGAGGACACGTCGACGTCCTGGGCCGGCGCCGATGTCGGTCCTAGGCTGACGAGAACGCACAGGGCGACAAACGTTGAGATGGATTTCATTTTGAGTCTCGCTCGAGGAACTGGAGATGGGATTCTATCGGAGGAAGGATGGATGCGTGTGATTTGCGACGGCCCGACTTGAAATCGGGTTCGCCAGCGAGGACGATTGGAGCGCCGCGCTCCATCTCCCACCAAACAAAACCCACGCGATGATATTCCGAACACGATTCCTGCTCTTGATCGTCGTCGTCCTTGCAAACGTCGTTGCCGCTGAAGGGACACGGCCGAATGTCATTTTGATCATGAGTGACGATCAAGGGGGAGGCGACTACGGCTTTCTCGGCAACGATGTGATCCGTACACCGCAGCTCGATGCGATGTCGAAAGAAAGTGGCTTGCTAACCCGCTTCTACGTCAGTCCCGTCTGCGCTCCGACCCGCGCGAGCTTGATGACGGGACGGTACAACTATCGCACGCGTTGCATCGATACCTACGTCGGCCGCGCCATGATGGACACCGATGAAGTCACCCTCGCTGAACTCTTGAGCGATGCTGGCTATCGAACGGGCATCTATGGGAAGTGGCACCTCGGCGATAATTATCCGATGCGACCGATGGATCAAGGGTTCGAGGAAAGCCTTGTTCATCGCGGCGGAGGCATCGGTCAACCGTCGGACCCGATCGGTGCGGAGGGCAAGTATACCGACCCGACACTCGTGAAGAATGGTGTCGAAACACCGATGAAGGGCTATTGCACCGACCTTTACTTCGATGCCGCGATGGATTTCATTGAGTCTTCCGCGAGTGAGAAGAAGAGTTTCTTCACCTACATCGCGACCAATGCGCCGCATGGTCCGTTCCATGACGTGCCCGAGGACTTGTACAGAGAATACCTGCAAGCCGATTTCACCCCCATCCTCATCAACAAGAAACTGCGACCGGAACGTCTTCAGGCGGAGACGGACAAGCTCGCCCGGATCGCCGCGATGATCACCAACATCGATCAGAACGTTGGGCGACTGCTCCGCAAACTTGATCGTCTCGGTATCCGGGAGAACACCGTTGTCATGTACCTCAATGACAACGGTCCGAACACGATGCGGTATGTCGGCGAAATGCGTGGAATGAAGACCCACGTCGATGATGGTGGGATTCGTTCGCCGCTGCTCTTTCATTGGCCCGCACAAGTGGATGGCGGTCGGTCTGTCGATCAACTCTGTGCGCATCTCGACGTGTTGCCGACCGTGCTCGATGCTTGCGGTGTCGATTTGCCGGAGGGCTTAAAGATCGATGGGCGAAGTTTTTTGCCACTGCTGACCGGGGAAACCGATGACTGGCCGACACGTCAATTGGTTTTTCAAAGTCACCGAGGAAATGCTCCGCAAAGGTTCCATCATTTCGCCCTACACGAGTCCCCCTGGAAGCTCGTTCATACAAGCGGCTTCGGCAAGGAACGCTTCAGTGGTGATCCAGAGCTGCGGCTCTTTCATTTGGGCGACGACCCCCGACAACAAACCGATCTTTCAGTCAGTCGGCCGGAAGTCTTCGCGAGACTGAAGAAGTCTTACGAAGATTGGTTCAGCGATGTCAGCTCGACCCGTGACGACAACTATGCACCGCCTCGAATCGTGATCGGGACCGAACATGAGACGGTTACGGTGCTGACGCGACAGGACTGGCGTCACGCGACGGGGAAGGTTTGGGGCCGCGACTCTAACGGGTTCTGGCTATTGGAGGCTCCTGAGTCAGGGAACTATGAAGTGGAGCTAATCTTCGCCGGAGACCATCCCGCCGGGAAGGCAACGATCCGAGCCGGAGCAACGACGCGGCAGGTGACCGTCGTCGCCAACGAAGTCCGCGGTCCCTCGACACAGATATCGATCGCCGCCGGTAAACTTAGGTTCTCTGTCGATGTGGTCTTCGAAGGAAAAACTCAAGGGCCGCATCAAGTCATCTTGCGCAAAAGGTGACGCAACTGTTGCGGAGGCGACAAATCACCGTGGTGTCTTGCTAGTTCACGATGTTTCGAAGCGGTTGGCCGAGCAATGCTCGACGGACCTCCTGTGCCCCCTTGGTCCGGAACTCTTCACAGCCTTCGTCGCAGTAGAACGCCGTGTGCGGCGTGAGCAAGAGACGATCGTGGGCGGGGTGTTCGGGGTCTCGCCAAGCTTGGAGAACCTTTGAATCCAGCGGTGGCGGTTCACGTTCGAGGACGTCGATGCCCGCGCCACGGAGATGATCGGCCGCGAGCGATTGGACGACGGCCCCGGTATCGACGACGCCGCCTCGCGACGTATTGACCAGATAGCTACCGCGAGGCATCAAAGCCAATTCATCGACGCCAATCAGTCCGCGTGTTTCTTCGTTCAGTGGGCAATGCAGGCTAACGATGTAGGAACTACCCAGCAGGGCTTCCAGTGACTCGACGCGTGTGACACCCAACGCTTTGTCCAGGCCATCGGGTACATAGGGATCGAAGAACGCGACCTCGAAGCCGAAGGCCTTGGCCCGAAGCGCCGTCGCGGTACCGATTCGTCCGCAACCGATGATTCCGAAACGGCGATCGCGTAGTCTCGGTACGGGAAGGGCTTGATCCACATTCCACTGGCCGAGCCCCCGCCGCAGCCGAGTCGTGAGCAAATGGGTTCCGCGGGCCAGCGAGAGTGCCATCGCCAGCGCCGAGTCGGCGACCTCTTCGGTGCCGTAGTCGGGCACGTTGCAAACGGGGATGCCATTTTGGCGAGCGTGCCGAATGTCGATCCCGTCGTATCCGACGCCCGGGCGCACAATCACCCGACACTTTTCGAGCCGGTCGATGCTCGTGCGGGTGAATCGAAAGTAGTGGTAGACCATGATCGCGTCGGCATCCTCAATCTGGCCGACGAGTTCCTCTTCACTCATCGCCTGAAGCGCGACCACATTCGCGATTTCCCCGAGGATGTTCCGTTCGTAGTCGAGCGGTTCGGTGATCAGATCGGTGATGACCACCTTGAATGGACTCACGGGTCAGGTGCTCCGAAGAAGACGTGAAACGTGGCAAGTGACGATTGCGGGACAATCACACCGCCAATACCCAGCGCACAGTTGATTCCGGGCGCGGGACCAACCCCCTGGCCCGTATGACGTTATCCGAATTTGCAGGGCCGATGTGAGAGAAATCGTGAGCGGCGGTATCCGACTTGCGAAGTGAGTTCGTCGCCGGTCTCGCGACGGCGCGGACGGGAGGTGGATCGATCGGAGACCGAGACTTGGCTCAGAGGAATTCGGCGGCGACGGAGTCTGCGAAGTGGAGTCCGTTCGCGGTGAGCTGAAGGTGACCACCGTCTGCGGTGATCATCTGGAGGTTCGTCAGTTTTCGAATCGCTTCGCTGCACAAGTGCTCGATGTCGATCTTGGTGGTGCTGCGGATATCTCCCAAGTCGACGCCGTCGATCATGCGTACTCCGAAAGCGGCCTTTTCCCGGGCCCACTGCTCGGGCGTGATTGGCTCCGATTCAGCAAGTGCTGACTGTCCCGATTCGATTCGTTTGAGATAGGTGGTCGTGCTGCGGTGATTCACGGTCCGTTTGAGGTCGACGAATCCGGCCGCACCAGGGCCGGCGGCGTACCAGCCGTCACCCCGCCAGTATGCGAGATTGTGTAAGCATCGCCGCCCGGGTCGCCCGAAGTTGGAAACTTCGTAGTGCAACAAACCTTGTTCCCCAAGAACCTTTCGCGCCAGGTCGTACATCGCGATCTCATCGCCTTCGTCGGTCGCGTGCAGATCACCACGTAACCTGCGAGACCAAAACGACGTGCCTTTCTCGAACGTCAATGCATAGGTGGAGACATGCTGGATCGGAAGCGAGGCGGCGGCCTCGAGGTCCGCCTTCCAGTCAGCGAGAGTCTCACCCGGTGCCGCGAAAATCAAATCGACGGATACATTTTCGATGTGCTCGGCGACCTGCTCAACGACGCGCCGCGCTTGCGTACCGCGATGGCCTCGTTCCAAGACTCGGAGTTTTTCATCGCGGAACGACTGTACGCCGAGGCTGAGCCGATTGACGCCGTGAGCGGTCAGCAAACGGAGTTTCTCGTCGGTGATGTCCTCGGGATTGGCTTCGACAGACCATTCCTCGACATCATCCAGCGTGAATTGAGTTCGCAATCGACCAAGGAAGCGATCAAGGGTGGCGAGCGGCAGATGGGTCGGCGTACCGCCGCCGATAAACAGCGTGTCCAGGGGCGGAGGTGTGTTGAGCGACTGGGCGAGCTCTCGGTCGATCGCGTCGAGGTAGCGATCGATGAGATCATCGCGGTCGGAGACCACGCTAAAGTTGCAATAACCACATCGATGCCGACAGAACGGCACATGGATGTAGGCGGAACGTGGGATTGGAGCTAACAAGAGAGGCCGCGATGGCAAGATCGAGGCAAATCGAATCTCGGAGATGGGGCTCTTCGCGCCCGTTTGCAATTCCCGGAACCGCGACAGCACGTTTCCTATCCTCGCTGGAGAGGAATAGGAAGTGCCAGCATGGCGACCGGGACTGGCTCAATCTTCGTCGCGCAGCTTGTTGAAGTAGTCACGAGCGTGATCGCGTTCGGTTCGCGGCAGGGTTTGATTTTCCAGCGGGTCGGACTCCTCCGAGATCGCAGTCTCGATCGAGTTTTTGACGTCTTCGCGAGTCACTCCCTTCTTGTTGGGGCCGTCGGCGAATCCGGTGATCACCGATTTGCCTCGTTGCACCTTGCCGCGAACCTGCGTCTCGTAGCTGTTGGTGTCGCCTTCTTCTTCGGGACGGTCGCCTCGTCCGCTGCCTTCGCCAAGCCCGTCACCTTCGCCTTCACCGTTACCTTGCCCCATGTTTTGTCCCATCTCGTTGCCGTCGCCACGCATTTGCTCTTTTGATTGCGAAAGCTCATTCATGGCTGACTCGAGATCCTTAAGCTCGCTCATCTCCTGCTGCATGTCACCGAGCTGATCGGCCATGGATTCCAACGCCTCGGCGGCCGACTGCGAATCACCCTGCTGCATTGCTTGGGCACACTGGCCGAGCTGCTGGGCCATTTGCTGCATCTGTTGCTGTTGTTGTTGCTGCTGCTGTTGCATCTGGTCGAGCTTTTGCTGCATCTGTTTTGCGTCTTCGGTGCGGCCTTCACGACGAGCCTGCTCGATTTTGTCTTTCAGTTCTTGTTCTTTCTTCTTTTGTTTCTCGATGGCTTCTTCCATCTTCTTTTTCAATTGCTCTACCTGCTTTTTAAGCTGCTCTTTCTCCTTTTCGCTCAACTCTCCTTTGCGCAGCTTCTTGGCAAGATCCTCAACCATCTTCTGAGCTTTGCCGAAATCACCCTTGGCGATGCTCTTGGCCGCTTGCTCGGCGGGCCCGGCTTGAATCGACTTCATCTGCGACATCGCTTTTCGCATCTGCTCGGTCGAACCGAGTTGACTGCGGCGCTCTTCTAATTTCTTCTTCAGATCGTTCAGCGCGATCATCGCTTCCTTGCGGTCGGTGTCCTTCTTGTCGGTGATCTTGTTGAGATCCTGCTCCATCTTCGCGAACAGGTCGCGAGCTTCTTTGAGTCCCTTCGCATCTGCATTTCGCTTCTGCTGTTCGATCCGCTTTTTGAGTTGAAGAGCGACCCGCTGAACTTGTTTGGCGACTGCGGGGTCGACGCTTGATTCCGAATCAGCGGCCGAACGCTGAACCGGTTCGACGAGCATCAACACAATGACGAGTACAGGCGTGATCGCCAGCGGCAACCACCCGACCTTGTTGGGTTCAAGGCGGAATTGGTCGGCGATCTGGATTTCATCGGCGCGCTTGCCAGCGTCCTCAATCGTCGCGATGCCGAAGTCGGTTTCGCGGTCGGCGGGCATCATCGCCAGCGAGTTGCTCAATCGCTCATTGAGGCCGAATCGCTTGTCGACTTCGAGGGCCACCCGATCGATCGCCGGCGCGGTCAACAGGGCATACGCCAATGAGCCGAGAATGGCGACCGAAACTGTCCCGACGATCCAGGCGACATTCCAGTTCTGGATGTCCACCGAAATGGGCCGAATCCCAGGGACGGCGCAGGCAATCGTCGCGATCAGCAGGGCAACGAAAAGCGCGATACAGACGGATTTGCCAAACAAGCCCAAAACTAGTCGACGGCGAGCAGCACGGACTTGTGATTCGATTCGGTTCATTGCGGTACCCTTGGTAGCGGATCGACCTATCATTGGAGTATACGAACCCCGGACGGGCAAGATTGAGTCCGTTTTCCACGAATTTCCCATAAACCATGTCTCAAACCGCGACCAAGGCTCTGCCGATCCTCGGTGAAAACGGGTTACCCGACCCGGCCGAGCGCCCCGAGGCGGATGTGGTGATCTACGACGGGAACTGCAATTTCTGTATCGGGCAGGTCAAAAACCTCCGGCGATTCGACTGCTGTGGTGGACGTCTGTCGTACCTTTCGCTGCACGATCCGCGTGTCGCGGAGCGATATTCCGACTTGAGCCACGAAGACCTGATGGCCCAGATGTACGTGATCGACGGGTCAGGCAAGCGGTACGGGGGTGCCGATGCGGTCCGTTACCTGAGTCGCCGTTTGTGGATGCTCTGGCCCGCGGCCCCGATCTTGCATGTGCCGGGCACGGCGGGCCTCTGGAGATGGCTCTATCGACAGGTCGCAAAACGCCGCTACAAGCTTGCTGGCAGGAAAAACGGCGGCCAGGTCTGCGAGGGCGACACCTGCGCCGTCCACTTCGACTGAGTTTTCGACGCAAGGTCGCGATGGGCCAACCAGCCCGATTGGCCCAGCAGCGTGATTGGCCCAGCAGCGGGATCCATCCGCCTCGATGTCCAAAATTCTCGGTCACTCAAACCAAGCGACGGCGTTTTGGAACATCGCCAGCCCATCGCCCGCTTCCGGCTGCTCGTCGCGACGCGTCCAATATGGGTGCTGCGTGGCGTCGATGTGACGCTCCGGATGCGGCATCAGCCCGAGCACTCGTCCCGAGGAGTCACAGACGCCGGCAACATTGAAGTCGGCGCCATTGGGATTCGCCGGAAAGTCAATCAGTTCGTCGGTCGCCGGTGACGATTCATCGGCGGTGTACCGCAAGCACAAACGACCGGAGTCAGCCAACTCGCGGAGGATGGATTCGTGGCGGGCAACAAACTTGCCCTCCGCATTCGCCATCGGCAGATACATCGAGTCGATTCCGCGTAGGAAAACGCAGTCGGTTTGGTCCGTCGCCAGGTGCACCCAGCGGTCCTCAAACCGACCGTGGTTATTCCACGTCAGCGTCGCGGGTTCTTTGCCATCGGCTGAATCAACCTTTTCCGTTAGCACGCCAAGACGCATCAGGATTTGCATGCCGTTGCAGATGCCGAGCACCAGTCGATCGCCGGCGCCGTGAACGAACGTCTCGACAAGGTCAGAGAGGTGTCGTTTCAATCGCGTTGCGAGGATTCGTCCGGCGGCGATGTCGTCGCCATAGCTAAATCCGCCCGGAAAGCAAAGGATCTGATAGCGATCTTTGAGGGCCGCGTTCTCGATCAAGCGATTGACGTGGACGCGTTCGGTGACCGCACCGGCACGCTCGAACGCGAACGCGGTCTCTTCATCGCAGTTGGTTCCGGGGGCGCGAAGAACAAGAACTCTCGGCGTTGGCATGCTGTGACTCGGATGGCGACGAACGGACCGCCGGAGTTTAGAAGTTTCGCGGCGTTTTTCCAGGTCGGGTGATGCCCTTTCGCGATCCTGTCGAATCCATCGGATCGGTTAGACGATTACTGCGCCAGGACCTTGATTTGCAGCCGTCGGTGTTGATGGTCCCAGCCGACGATGGTGCCACGGCATTGCCAGGCATCGCGTCCAGCCTGCTCGAATTCGTCGGCCAAATCGTGGGGGACGTAAAGCACGAGCGGCAGCGGCGGGTCGGTGTGGCGAGCCCAGACCGCATAGCCATCGGGATAAAGGTGCGGATCTTCGTCGCCAGCGTACAGCAGCCTCCGCTCGATCATGGTTTCAAGCTGAAACGTCATGCCGGTGACCGCCGCGACGAGCGTTTCAAGTTGCTCGTCGTCCTCGCGCGAGTTCCAGAGATGGTCTGCCGTTTCGGCGAAGGTGATGTCCGAGCCAAGACCGGGCTGCGGTTCGACGGGCTGCCGGGTGGCGACGTAAGCCGCTTCCTCGCCTGGCAGAATCAGGATCTTCAGCGACTTCGTCCAGTCCGGCCATCGAGGGATATCGACCCGCACGTTGATGTCCCACTTCAGGTCGTTGTCCGAGAGATCAAACGAGTACGGAACGTCGTCGGGAACCTGGAACTTCAGGTCGAATTGCTGGCGAGAGCCCGCTTGCAACCGGGTCGCTTCCTGCAGCACCTGCGTTTCGTCAAAGAACTTGTTGGTGTGTGTCGTTCGGTTGCTGCCGCTACCGCTGACGCATACCTCTGCGCCGACGAGCGACGCGGTGATCGCGTTGACGGTGGTGCCGCGACGAGGCTGAAACGCGAGACGCGCCTCGATGACGCCACCGGGTGAAACAAGCGGCGTCGTGAGTTCACATTCGACGTTGCCCAGCAAGAGCTTGGGAAGGTAATAGCGAGCGGCAATCAATCCGATGATGGGAACTGCGATCACCCCGACAACGATCGCCACCAATGGATTGGCGGCGAACGCGGCGATGATGCCGCCGCAGAAGACCAAGACAAAACCGATCACCACGGCCGCGATGAGGTAGCCGACACAGCCGCTGACCTCCGTTGCTTGAATCGGAAGCGCGTCGGAATCCATCGGGCGGTTGGGACGCATCACGTAGTCGGTGGAGGCTTTGGGATCGAAAGCCCACGGGATTTTCGCCCGCACGTCCACGCAGTGATCGATATTGATGTAGCCGCCGTGATAGCTGGGAGGCCAGTCCGGAACGGTCAGCTCGAATCGGTACGACGGATTTTGGCCCGCGGTCCATTCGCCGGTAAACAGCGTGGCGGAATCCTGCGTCCCGCTCGCGATATTGCCACGACCGTGGGTCCGCCAGTTCGTTTGAATCTCCAAGCCCTTGCACTTGACGTTCGCGTCGACAACCACACGCACCGTGCCGGTGATTTTCTCGCCGCCGCCGAACACCCGATCGGGTTCGTCGAGTTCAACCGATAAATCGCATTTCGCCATGGTGTTCCACTTGGGACTGAACGATGTCGTACAGGTAACCTTCGATGCCACGGATGTCGGTCCCGAACCGAACAATCAGTCGCTCGGCGACATCGACCGAGAGCGTCGGGACGGGGAGGCCTCGGTCGCGTCGCGAGGCATCGATGCGACGATTCAGAATCTTGGCCAACTTGACGGCCGATAACGTCAGACCGATACGCTGCGTGATGACGTCGTATCCGCTGCGTCGGAGCGGACGCGAAAGGTCGCGATGCGTGCCGAGTATCAATGTGACACCGTCACGGCAGAGCGTCCGCAGCACCGCTCGCGGCAATCGTTGTGCCTCATCGATCAGCAATGGAGAACCGGCCGGGATGGCGGGACAGGGGGCATTCTCGGCCAGATAGACATACACGGCGTCCTCGAAGCGCGCGGTGAGCGCGACCATGTGCGTGGTCTTCCCACGACCACATTCGCCCATCACTTGGTAGGCGGTCCGCGGTCGCCACTGGTCGCGTCCGTCTTCGGTCAGGTGGTCAAGGATCGGAAGCAAGTCGACGACGGCGAGTTCGGCGCGCTCTCGACGCGTCAATTCACCAAACGGGTTGCGAATCAGGTTCGCGTTCGGCCAGCGCCGAATGGACGGGTCCATCCACATCCGACGGCGAGGTCGCTGCTGCGATTGGAACCGCGTCGTTGTCGAAACACAATCCATCCTTCGTCAGCAGTCCTGATCGAGGTGTTCGGTTATAATGAGGCATTGAACAAGAGACCACGGTTGGACGACGCGATCAAGATCAGGTCCCCCTGCGAGGATCGAGCCAGACCTCGAGTATCCGGTCAAGAATTGACGAAGCTTGAGCCGTCGGCCACCTTTCATTCATCGGGAGTTGCAAAGGAATGGATGATGCGGTG
>JBCBLJ010000350.1:0-8200 GCA_038520195.1 Planctomycetota bacterium | reverse complement strand
CAATGCGGTGGACGAAAGCATCCTCATTTTGCCGCGAAAGGGAATTCTCGCTACATTAAGCGAAGTCCACTACCCCGCTGAGCACACAGGCGGCGTGACGGGGCAAGCACGGATGCTCAGCGGGGAGTGAACTTCGTGGCGGTTTCTCGATCGCTGCGAAGCGAGGAGCCAGTGCACCCCGTCGCTGTCGTTGTGGCCCGTGTTTTTTGCCCCATTCATGGGCTGCCTGTGGCGGGGTGCACCTTTTGCACCGCAACGTTCCTTTAAGCGCAACCGAGAATCGACAAACCGACGAAATTCGTGGCAGCGAGGGTCTGCCCTGACGTTCCTTGTTTTCGCCCATCCGGCCGGGGACGAGGCCTATCGTTTCACGTGCAAGATGAGTGGAGCCTCGCCATGAGTCGCCGTGGGGGCACACGGTTTCGATTGGCGAGGCTCACCTTTTTCGCAGTTCGTCAATGGCGATCGTTTCGACGCCGACGCGAGTCAATCATCCAAGGACTGTGTTCTTGCACCCCGTTGGGACCACCGCGTTGATTTTGCCCCAATCCGCGGAGCAATGGCTCTCAGCGGGGTGCTCTCCAATCGAAGCGAACTCGTCGGACAAGCGAATCATCATTCGCGTTGGACAGCGTCCTGGGGACAACTTTGGCGGACATTCGTCACCTCGTGTTCGTCCGTATCCGGTTACATTGACAAGTGTCGTGGTCGGGGTTGGTAAGTGCCGAGTGGTGCATTGGGGCACGCGCCGCTACCTTCTCAGCCCGGCTACGACTTCTAGTCGAGTGGTGTGGGACAACTGACTTACGAGTCCGAGCACGCCTTTGCTTCCATTGCGACGCACCGGTTGGGAACTCGGAGCGCTTAGGCGGGAAGACGATCTCTTCCGCGGGAATCATGGCGCGGCTT
Organism: Planctomycetota bacterium; assembly: GCA_038520195.1. Lineage (GTDB taxonomy): Bacteria > Planctomycetota > Planctomycetia > Pirellulales > Pirellulaceae > Stieleria. Next base: position 7,291 of record JBCBLJ010000350.1, on the reverse strand, counting down.
ATCGAGGCGCGCGATACTTGGTGCGGCGCGCAATTAGACGAGTCGCCAATAAAACGCCCCCGCCAGCTCCTCCGCGTCTGCCCCTCAGGCGGCATCGTTGCCGGCGGGGACGCTTAGGGAGGAGGTCGAAACGGCGGACTCTACCGCCAATCATTTTGACGAATGTTCAGCATCATTCTCTACTCGACCTAAGTCGCATCTGACTGCGGCCTCGTCGCGGGCTCATGGCTCGAGCGAATTCTTCCTCGAGCGAACCGTTGCGGCCATTCGGAAATTCGCCCGGACCAGCTCTTTCGCCCATTGAATTGAGAAAGGCTCCGCGCAATCGATGAGCGGAGCCTTTTGTGTGACGGCGTCTCTCGCGGCGAACCGCTTCTGGCCAAACGAAACGCCGACACAGGTGTTTGGAAGACCTCGTCCGGCGACTTGCCGAACGAGGCCCATGGTTGAATGGGTCTCGGCCTCACCCTCAGGGGCTGAATCTGCTGGAACGACCGATACCCACCGAGCAAGACTACGTTCCAAAGGAGGGGACGCAAGCCAATTTCGAGAGACGCCCTAGTCGAGTAGCCGGTGAGCCTGCCCCCGGGAAACACCACTAAGAAACAGCCACTCTCGACCGAGACGGATTTTCAATATCGGAAGGATCCAAGAAGATTGATTTGGCGAGTCTCCGCCTGAGTACAGCGATAAAGCGTGGTTCGAGACCCACCAATCGCTCTTACACCTGCGGTGCACATGATTCACGGTGCGCGTTTTCGCACAACCGTGCCCGCACGGCGCGCCCTCAGGCGAACCCAAATAACGCACCCCGCTGGAGTTCCTGCTTGTGTCTTGGGGCAAAGAACACGGGCAAGTTCCAGCGGGGTGCAATGTCGAATACTTACGAGACGCGCGACTCTAACCGGCGTGTAGTCGCTCGCCCGATGGATGTTGCAAGCGACATGCCAATTTCCGGCTTTCGGTCGGGTGCGAAGCAGAATTCGCGGGCATTCGTTGCCGAATGGGTCGAAAAGCCCGTGATCGCGCCATGCCACGTTTCAACTCGGACGATCCTTCCGTGTTGCTTTGGATGGGCGATGCAACCCGCAACGCATTGAAGGGATGCGGGCATGTGCGTCGCAACGATCTGGATTTTTAATCTCGGAGACGTGGCCGACGACGAACAGAGCGCTGCCGCATTGATCGTCGGCCAATCGATGGACCGACGTTGGTCGAACGAGAATCAACGACCGAGCAGCGGCGATCGATCGCCGCAATTCCGCACCAGAACGAACGCGCACGATCGACGAATGGGGCACTCGTCGCATTTTGCGGGCTAACGCGTGCCGGACCCGGACGACGATCCGGGGCCGGTTTGCGAAGAGTAGCCGGAGAAACCGCTTGGTGACGGGTTCGTTTGGCGACAGCCGGATAGCGCCACACAGGCCACAAGCAAAAGAAAAGCGGTCGAAAACGCTTTGATTGACATCTTGTATTCCTTTACGTTTGCAGTGATCCGAGACCCTTCTGCACCAAAATTGATTCGTATGCGGGCCCGTTGATCGCCTTCTTCCAATCACATGTGGCGACCCGAAAGGGGAGATGGGCAAAACGATTGAACATCCGACGCGCAACGAAAGGAAACGCCCATCTGGCTCCGTGGCAATCCATCGATCTATCCTGGCCGCAGTGACAGCAATCCCGGTCGCTGCGCCAGCGCGGTCTACGCACGTTCATCCTTTGGTGCGTCGAAGAGAAAGAAGAACACGACCGCCGGAATTGACAGACCCCAGACCAGAGCGATGGACAAGAGGAGGACGTTCAGCATGGCGATGGTCTCGCGGACGCATGGGATGCTCCGCTGGCGAGAAACGAAGCGATGCATTGAACCGTTCGGTGGAGTGGGAGTTCATCACGAACCCCGCCAGTATTTCAGGTCAGTTTTAGGAACTTTCGATGACACCCAAACGCGACGACGCAAATGGCACTGCACAAATAGTGGCATTGTGTGCGCCTGCATTGATTGGTTCAGGCTTCGAATCGATTGGACCAAAGTTGTTTTGATGTCGCCGATGGCGAAACGAGAGCGACGCCCCTAATCTATGCGTCGGTCATGAATGGCGTTGTTTAGGCGAGGTCGAAATGAGAGTTCGATTGGTACTTTGCGAGGATGGATTTCTCACGCGCCGTGTCTCTTTCCAGAAGCACCTTCTGATTGGCCGCGACGAAGTCTGTGACCTGCGCATTTCGGAACCCAACATTAGCCGTCGTCACTGCTTGTTGCTGGTCCACGAAAGTCGAGTGTTGTGCATCGACCTGGTCAGCAGCAACGGAACCGAAGTCAATCAATCGCAGCTCGAGCCGGGGCAGCCGGCGACGCTCGCGCACGACGACCGGCTTTCACTGGGCGGCGTCGAACTGCGAGTGATGATCCACGATGGAGTGGCGCACGAATCTGAAGTGGGAGGCGAGACGTCACGCCAAGACGAGACGAGCATCGTTCGATCCGATGGTCAGCGCCGCCGCAAAGGCGATGGACTCAAGGGCGACGCGATTCGCGACCGATCGAAGAGCGACGGTTAAGCGACATGAGATGGCTTCACTGGCAACCAACGGAGAGCTCTTTGGCGTCGGTCCTCTGGTTTCAATGCTCGACGTCTATCCGGCGTTCGCCGGCTCAGCGGGCATCAAACAGCCCAACGTCACCGCGGTGGCGAGCGCGTGCGCCACAGAAGTAATCGCGGGCGAAGTTGACGTTTTCAATTGAACCGCCGCCCGGCTCATCCGAGCTTCAGTCCGTCGCCGCTTCTGTTAGCAATGACGGTTCTTTTGACGTCGCCGGTTCTTGTGATGTTCGTGGTTTGCCACGACGGGTCAAGAAGACAATGACCCCCGTCCAAACGAAGGCAAATCCGACTTGCGTGTAGAGCGAGACCTCTTCGCGGTAGTAAAACACCGCGACGAGGAACTGCAGCGTCGGTCCGATGTATTGCAGGACGCCGATGCTGGAAAGTGGCGCGCGTTGGGTCGCACCGGCAAAGAGCGCAAGTGGGACGATGGTGATCAAACCACCCAGAATCAACAAGCTGTCGGTCCGAAGGCTACCGGCCGCGAATTCACCGCCGTTGCCGCCGAGCCAAAACAAATACGCGGCTGTCGGCACAACGAGTAAGCCAGTCTCGAGCAAGAGTCCGTCGAGTGGATCGAGTTTCGCCTTCTTTTTGCTCAGTCCATAGATGGCGAATGAGGTCGCCATGGTCAGTGAAACCCACGGCAGCCCTCCATAACCGACGGTCATGATGGCGACGCCGATCGCGGCGATGCCGATGGCGATCCACGCGCGGCCATGTAGCTTTTCGCCGAGTACGATCACACCGAGCAGAACGTTAAACAATGGGTTGATGTAATAGCCAAGGGAAGACAGCAGAACATTGCCGCCGTTCACTGCGATCAGGAATGCCCCCCAGTTCACGGCGATCATTAGCGCTGCGCAAGAATAGGTCAGCCAAGTTTCTGGCTTTCGCAACGCGTCGATGAATCGTTTGCGTCTTTCCGGGCGCCCGAGTCGAAATCGGATCGCTGCAATGAGTGACGAAAAGAGGAACGCCCAAACGATGCGATGACACACCAACTCCGTTGATTCGACATGGGCGAGTGTCCTCCAATAAATTGGGAACAGTCCCCAGAGCGAGTGCGCGGCGACTGCGAGAAAGAGCCCGAACCGGGTGGAGGGTGACATCTGGCGGGCTGGGGTCTCTGAAACGGACGAAATCGGGCGGGGGGTGCTAAGCGGGCGATGTGCGAGTGGCTTTCGCGCTTACAATAGCGTCACGCGAAGGGCTCGATTTTCAATTCACCGAAAGGACACACCACGGCATCCATGCGTGTTCTCGACTTTATCAAACCGAAGGAACTTTCGCGGGTCGCAAAGTTGCAGCTGCTGGCTCGCGAAATCGTTGAGGGCTACTGCAGTGGACGACACCGTTCACCCCACAAAGGGTTCAGTGTCGAATTCAAGGAACACCGACAATATGTCCAAGGGGACGAGCTGAAGAATATTGACTGGAAGGTCTTTGGCAAGAGCGACCGACTGTTCATTCGTCAGTATGAAGAAGAGACCAACCTTCGCTGCACGTTACTGGTCGACCAGAGCGGCTCGATGGCCTACGCGGGGACTCGGGCATACGAGGGCTTGAGCAAGCACGAGTATGCGACCCGCCTCTCCGCCGCCATGGCATACCTGATGCTTGGCCAACAAGATCCCGTTGGGTTGATCACATTTGACAACGAACTCCGGTCGCAGGTGCCGCTTCGAAGTCGAGCGTCTCACCTGCAACCGATCCTCAAAGCTTTGGTGGCTGAAAAGTCGAGGCGGGATACCGACTTGGGTGGCGTCTTCCGAAAAATCGTGCCCAAAATCGGTCGTAGGAGTCTCGTCGTCATCGTGTCCGACTCGATGGGTGACGTCGAGTCGATCGCCAAGGCGTTGGCTCAATTTCGTGCGAGCAAGCACGAAGTCCTATTCTTCCAACTTCTTGACCCCGACGAAGTCGAGTTTCCGTTTTCGGGGCGAATTCAGTTCCACGATTTGGAGAGCGTCATCAGCGAACAAACGGTCGATGCGTCGACGATTCGCAAGGCGTACCAGCAAAAGCTTGACGAGCATAATCAAGAATTGAAGGACGCTTGCCGGCGAAGCCGAGTCGATTTGATCCAAACGACGACGGACCGGCCCTTTGCGGATGTCTTGCACGAATACGTGTCAGCGCGGAGGCGCGTCAAACGATGAGCTTCATGAATTCGGCGCTCGCCTTTGGCGCTTTCGCATTCACGATCCCGCTGATCATTCACCTGTTCTTCCGCAGTCGCTTTCGCAAAGTGGAATGGGGAGCGATGCATCTGCTAGAAAACGTGGTGAGGGTGAATCGTCGACGAATGCGGCTGACGAACTTATTGCTCTTGCTGTTGCGTTGTGCGATTCCGGTCTTGCTCGCGTTTTGCCTCGCGCGACCATTGATCACCGGGTTTCAATCACTAGCCGGCGACGCCCCGAAGACTTTGATCATTGCGTTGGACGACACGCGAAGTATGGCGGCGACGCCGCCTGGCGGAGAGTCACGACTGGAGCGATCGAAGCGAGAATTGCGAAACGTTTTGGATGATTTGACTCGCAAAGACGAAGTCATTCTCGTTCGCGCCTCGCGTTTGGGCGCGGTCCCGGCCACGATGGGAGCTTCCGAAGCGGCAGCGGCTCTGCGCAAAGTGACGGCGACCGGCGGTGCCGTGCCCGTTGGTGCTCTGTTGGAAGCCGCGCACGACGCGGCGGTGACCGGCACGCATGCCCGCCGACAAATCTTGCTCGTCTCGGACTTTCAGAGTAACGCACTCGCATCGTCAACACTCGAGACGGCTCGTCAACTCGCCGATGCGACCGGTGGGGAAGCCGACGGGCTCAACCGACCGGCAATCGATTTGCTGAACGTCGGCGGCGAGACGGACTCGCTTTCGAATGTTTCGATCGATGAGGTATCGGTTCAGTCACCGGTTGTCGTCGCAAAACGCGGCGCTGTCTATTCCGCGGTGCTTCGAAACAACGCCGAGTTGCCCGCGAACGATCTGCGGCTTGTTTGGTCAATCGACGGACGGCCGCTCGAACCGCGCGTCGTTTCCGTGGACGCCAAGTCCACCAAAACAAATCGGTTGACGCACACGATCGATGAATCGGGGATGCACGAAGTGAGCGTCGCGATCGATCGTGGCGACGCGTTGGTCGATGACAATCGACGCAGCTTGGCGATTGAAGTCATGCAAGAGATCAACGTGGTGCTGATCGACGGAAAGCCATCGAGCAAACCACTTGGCGGACAAGCGGATTATCTGGCCATCGCTCTAAGTCCCTTCGCTTTTGGGGGCGATGACCGGCCCGATCCTGTTCGAGCGGCAGTGGTTTCGGAGCGAAAACTGGCACAGGTCTTTGATGAGAACCGCGTTCGCGTTGTGATCCTTGCTGGCGTGGGCAAGCTGAGTGCGGACACTCGGCTAAGACTCGCCGATTTTGTCCACGCGGGCGGGGCGATGGTGACGTTCGAGGGTTCCGCATCTCGACCGGAGCTGTATCGCGAACCCTGGCCAGGGTCTTCGGACGACATTTCGCTCTCGTTTGCAGCGTCGGGTGACCAGATTGCTGGCGATCCGAAATCCGACCGCGATGACGCCTCGAGTTCGTCGATTGATGAGCCTTCCCCACTTTATCAACCTTGGCGACTACTTTCGCGGGGCAACGAGAACCCGCTCGCCGACGTCAAAGTGTTTGCGTACCGAAAGTGGGAGCTTGCTTCGGACGCCGATTCCGCCGCTCCCGTGGTCTTGCTCCAGACGCCGACGGGCGACCCGCTCGCGGTCAGCCAACAAGTCGGCGATGGAACTCTCGTTCAGTTTGCTTTTTCCGGCGATGACTCTTGGAGCAACCTTCCGCTGCGGCCTGTCTTCTTGCCGCTGATTCAACAGATGGTCTTGGATTTGGCGGGGAATCGAGGCAACACCATGATCTCCGTCGGAGAGCCGATCGTGATCGGCGACAAGTACTGGCCGATCGTGGACGCTGACTCCCATGAGGCTTCGTCCCGAGCACGAAGAACAACGTACGTGGCAAAGACTCCCGCCGGCGAAACCGAGTTGACTCCCGCGGGAGATGACAAAGCCATCACGCTGACCGCCACCCACACGCCGGGTACGTATCGCTTTGAAAAGAGGGTCGTCGACTTTAGGGACCCGAAGAAAAGCCGTTCCGTCAGTACTCTGCGGCTCGCATCGATTCCCGCATCGGAGTCAGACCTGATGGACGCCGAGCAATCGCGACTTGGTGCGGTCGCCGAAACGTTGGGAGCGAGCGTGTTCACGGAGATGAGCGAGTTGCGGGCGGCGGACCAAAGGCGCGCCTATGGGCGGGAGATATGGCGCTGGTTCCTCGCCGCGCTACTGATCGCGCTGGTCCTGGAACTGTGGTTGCAACAAAATTTGATCGCGCGTCGACGAAGTGCAGGAGCGACTTCATGAGCGGTGCCTTGTTTGGCAATCTTCGATTCAGCGGCGACCTTCCGGTTTGGATGGTGTTGCCGATGGTGGTGGTCGCGATCCTAGCCGTTCTCGCGTTGTATCTCCGCGAAACAAAGAGCCTCGATGCGCCGTATCGGTACCTTCTTCCGGCGCTGCGTTCAACCGCGGTCGCTTTGGTGATCTTTATCCTTGCCGGTCCGGTTTGGCATCATCGTCAGGTGGTCGGGACGCTTGGACGTGTCGTTTTTGCCGT
>JBCBLJ010000612.1:0-5230 GCA_038520195.1 Planctomycetota bacterium | reverse complement strand
TTTTTCGGATGGCGGCCATCACAAGTCCGGGTAGATCACCCGATTTGGAAACCCACCCGATTCGACCACCTTCGGACGCCGTCGCCCCGGCGCTCTGCTCACGTGCCAGCTCCGCAAACCGCCCCGCGAGGCTCTCCTTGTCCTCCGCGTCGAACTGCTTCGCAAGTCGTTCAGCCGTCTGAATCGCGATCTCTTTGGAGTGAGGTTCGGATCGATCGATGGGCAGGAACAAATGGGAAACGTCCCATCGCGACCCCGCATATCGCTCAGGACTGGATTCGAATAGGCGCTTCAAGTTGGATTCGGTCACGCGACTTTTCAGGTAGGTCTTCCAAGCCGACTCCCAGTCGCGTGCGGCGCGCAGCGAAACTTCATCTGACTGATAGCGTTTTGCGTAGTCGCTGGGTGAAAGACCGGCGCGTTTCAATTCCGCAGTGAACGCCGCCCAATCCTTTTCAAGAATGCTCTGGAGAGACCTTCCGCCCTGAGTTCGCAGCGATCGCATCGCCAGATGCTGACGCGCGATCAGTGATGCGGAGGCGCGTCGAACGTCTCCGGAGACATCCATCGGGTCCCGAGCGCCAAGCTTCTTCATCAGCAACAGGTTCAACTCACCCATGAATACTGGATAACCATCGATCGATGCGATCGGGTCCGTTGGACGCAAATCTTGCCCGGAAACGGCTTGCCCAAAACCAACCGCGAAGAAAGCGACCAGCAAGCGAAATGGGAACCATGTCATGGCAGCGCGATGCCTTCGAGCACAAAGTCGACGGCGTTCTTCGTGACCGACGTTGGCGATCGATAAACGAGTTTTGCGCCGTCAAGTCGTTCGATGTCAAAGAAGTATGCCAGACCGACACTGGAGTCGGTTTGCCGATACAGTTCATAGCCGAGTTGATCGCGGTCGCTCCCATTCCCGTCGGTTACACGTACCTCGTTCTGGAAAATCCATTGGCGATGGCTCTCGAGCGCTCGGTCGGCGTCCTCCAGATCGATGGCGATGCGAACTTCAAACAGGTCACCATTGCGGCTGACTTGTTCGAGCTCGACGGTCATAGAATCTACGGTTTGCTTGGTCCCGGGCTTGGTCAGATCGAATTCAAACTCATGCTGTTTCCCCGGCAACAATGACTGAATGGTGCCCTGAAGCGTCGCGATGTCTTGCGGACGATCCACCGGCAGCTCCAGCGGAAGAAAGAACTCGCTGAACGCCATCTCATTGTTGGTCGCGATCTCGATGGATTCCTGCGTCGACTGTGGACGGAGTGTTCCCTGGTCGTCGTATTTTCCATGAATCTCGCCAACGGGAATGGTTAAACCGATCGGGGTCATTCCGGGCTGCCAAGTGATTTGCATGGAGAGGTTCAGGCCGTTTTGTTCCGACGAGTTGAAGACACGTCGCGAACTGACCGACGTTGGTTCCAATCGATAAACACCGCTGTAGGCTGCCGAATCCACGCGGGACAGTCTTCCCTCGGCTCGTGCCACGAGTTCCAAGGTTTCGCCATCACCTCCGTAGGGATTCACATCGAGTGAGGTTTGATCCAAAACGATGTCGACTGCGTGCCAGAAGGAAAGCGGTGTTGCCGGCGGTTGGATCGGCAACGACTCGTCCGCCATGTGCTCGAATTCGACGCCGCTTTCGCGGCTGATCACCTCCAAAGCTTCCCCCAGCGTCTTGGCCTCGCCGAGGCGAATGCGAATCGCCTTGGCTTGAGACTTCGCCTTTAGCGCGACCAGCGCGGCGCGGACACGCCCGAGTCGCTCCGTTGCCTCGATCGAGAATCCGGTCCGTTTTTCGGGAAGAAACTCAAGCGCAGGGACGCCCGCTTCGATCAACGATTTCTCAGCCGCCTTCCGCTGGCTGAGTTTGTCGGCATCCAACTGGTCGACCCACTCCAGCACATCGCTCTTACTGACTTCGACCGCCGGTTCGTTCTCGGCGGCATCCGATTGCGCACGCGCGATGCCACTGATCAAGACGATCGGAACAATCAGCAAGAACGCTGCGACGGATCGTTTCATCTCAATGCGTCTCATGTTTTTTTGAGCTAGTTTTCTCGAGGACTGACCGCCTCATCGTATCAGCTTTCGACTCAACGCTGCACCGAAAAAAGCCTCTCGAGTTTTCGCAACATGATCCCTCACTCGCTCGGGCGCTACGGCGTCTGTCTCCTCGCGGCATTTCTCTACGCGTTGACGAACTCTTGCCCCGCCGCCACCCCTGATGCCGTGGAGTTTCCCCTCGGAAACGAATCCGAGCAGGGGATCCCGCTAATGGACTTTCCGAACGAGATGATTGTTCTGGCCAGGGACGGCCAACTCCACTCGCTTCGCGGCAAAGCCAAGGGGGCGGTACGACGCTCGACCGAACCCTATTCGCCGGCGTCCACCGTCGAGATGCGAAACCGTTTGCGGGCCGAGTTTGGGCGTGACTTCGAAGTCCTCGCAACCCAGCACTTTCTGGTCGTCCAGCCTCGCGGACGCGGACAACGATGGCCCAATCTCTTTGAACGCTCGCACCGCGCGTTCGTCCAATACATGTCCGTTCGTGGCGTCCGTATCCGACGCGGAAGGTTTCCAATGGTCGCCGTGGTGATGCCGGATTCGGCCGAGATGTACAAAGAGATGGCGCGGATGAAAGTCAGCGCCAGCCGGGTCGCGGGCATCTATCTACGCGAGAGCAACCGGGTGATCACGCATGATGGAGGCCACTTGCCGTTCATTGCTGCCACGGTCCGCCACGAAGCTGCGCACCAGTCGGCCTACAACTACAATGTCCACAGTCGTGTCGTGATCACGCCCCGTTGGGTCTCCGAAGGCATCGGGCAACTCTTTGAACCCGAGACGATGGTTTCCGGCCAAGCAGGCCTACAAGCACGAGATCGCGTCAACGACGACAGCCTCGGGATCTTGCGAAGAAAATACGCCAAAGCTCAAGACCCTGCTTTCGCGATCGCAGTCAAGAACCTCGTGGGCAGCGACAGCCTCTTTGAAAATGCTTCCACCACCTCGGAAGCCTATGCCGTCGCATGGGCGATGATGTTCTATCTGGCGGAACGCGAACCCAAAAAGTTCGCCAAGGTGCTCGCCGGCACCAACGGTCGGGGGATCTATCAACCCTATGACCGCATCGCACGCCTCAATGACTTTCAGCGCTGGACCGGCACCTCGATCGAGGAGTTTGCCCAGCGTGTTGCGTGGTACATGAAGTCGCTCTACTAAGGTGGCTCGGGCCCAAAAATGGGCTTCGTAAGCGATGTTTTCACCTCGTCGTGGGGGACTTAAACTGAGCGTTCTGGACCGCTCAGCCGTCAACGCATTTTCGCATTGACCCCGCATCGCACGAAGACTGTCGCCATGATGTCGCCCCGATACATCGTTCCCTTTGACACCCGTCACGAGGTTCACCGGTTCACCGATGTGCTCATTATCGGTGGCGGACTCGCGGGATTGCGAGCTGCCAACGCGGTGGAGCCGCATCAACGGGTTTTGGTCGTCACCAAGGATGAACTCAAAGAGTCCAACAGCCACTACGCGCAAGGCGGCATTGCCGGAGTGCTCGCGCCGGATGATCGCTTCGAAAACCATATCCAGGACACACTCGTCGCCGGCGCGAATCTCTGCGATGAAGATGTGGTGAACCTCGTCGTCCGCGACGGCCCGCGACGGATCGAGGAACTGGTGCGGTGGGGCACACAGTTCGATTCCGAAGGGGGTGCCTTCGAGCTCGGCCGCGAGGGTGGCCATTCCCACGAGCGCATCGTGCACGCCCAAGGCGATGCCACCGGCGCGGAAATCATGCGTGCTGTCATTCAAAGGACGCGTGCACAGAAACACATTCGTATCCTCGAAAACGCTTTTACCGTGGACTTGCTCAGCCATGAAGGACGATGTCGAGGCGCATTGGTCTCCGAGCCCAGCGGTAATCTCGTGATGATCTGGGCCAAGCAAACCATTCTCTGTACCGGTGGCGCCGGCCAAATCTATCGAGAATCGACCAACCCGCCGGTGGCGACCGCCGACGGTACGTCGTTGGCCTATCGAGCAGGCGTCGAACTTCGCGACATGGAATTCATGCAGTTTCACCCGACAGTGCTATACATCGCCGGCTCGTCGCGGTCGTTGATCACCGAAGCCGTTCGCGGAGAAGGTGCACACCTGGTTGACTGTACCGGACACCGATTCATGCCCGACTACGACGATCGACTGGAGTTGGCACCGCGCGACGTCGTGTCACAATCCATTGTCAGCCAGATGCGGAAAACATCGCATCCGTCGGTGTACCTCGATCTATCGCATCTCGACGGCGACAAAATGCTGCAGCGCTTCCCGGGGATCGCCAAAGCCTGCCGCAAATTCGGACTCGACATCACCAGCGATCGAATCCCGGTCCGGCCTGGGGCGCACTACATGCTCGGCGGCGTCACGGTGGACCGCCAAGGACGAACGAGCCTGCCCGGACTTTGGGCGGCCGGCGAAGTCACCAGCAGCGGCCTGCACGGCGCCAATCGCCTCGCCAGCAACAGTCTCTTGGAAGGCTTGGTTTACGGTGCCGCTGCCGGCGAGGGTGCCTCCCGCGCGGCCAGTGAAGAAGCCCGCGACATGCGAGCGCTGCCCATCCGACAGTCGGTTTCCGCCACGGACGAATCATTCGACATTGATGACGTTCGCGTTTCCCTGAAAAGCTTGATGGGGCGGCTCGCGGGCGTCGAACGTAGCGGCGAAACGCTGCAAAAGGCCGCCGATTCGATTCGCTCTTACTCCGCCTACATCTTGCACCATCAATTCCATTCGGTCTCCGGCTGGGAGCTGCAGAACCTTCTCACCAGCGCCGGTGTCGTCGTCGCTTCCGCGCTCGCACGTACCGAGTCTCGCGGTGTTCACTTTCGAGGGGACTATCCGCAACGCGACGACGAGAATTGGCGTCGACATCTGACGGTTCAAGTCGATGTCGACGGCGGTTACCCGCGGCGCACCGATTTGATCGAACAACAAATGGTCGCGTGACGCACCGCCAGGCAGACCGTTGCTCAAGATCGATCGAGCTAGACGCCCGCAACGACCCGCAGACTGCTCAAACCGGCCGATCGCTTCTCAACCACCACCTGAGTGTGGATGCGCTCCTTCAGTATCTCGACGTGGGAAATCAGGCCGACCATCTTTTCATCCTGACGCAGACTTTCGAGCGCCGATAACGCGATCTCTAACGTTTCCGGGTCGAGCG
>JBCBLJ010000661.1:0-4879 GCA_038520195.1 Planctomycetota bacterium | reverse complement strand
TCTCGCGCTGCCCTACTTCAATGTCGTTGATGGACAAAACGACGCATTCCTCGTTGCCCACCCGGATGTATCTCCCGGTAGTGTCGGTCTCACCAGCGAATCCGACTTCCGTTCCTTTTTGATCAACGGACGGGTGTCTCTCTGCGATCACGGAATGTGTTGCCAACAGTGCGGCGCCCGCGACCGCACCGACCTGATCATCGGCTACCGTCATCTACGACTCCAAGATGACATCGGAATCGCGACCGACTCGCAACCGACGGCAGGCGACCGCAGCTCCCGCGACTCGTTCCAAACCACCAACCGGTTCAATGGACTGCAACTCGGAGTTGTTCGGCGATCGCTACTGCGTCGCCGGACATGGCTTGAATCCACGATGCGAGTCGCGGTCGGAAACAATCAGCAGGAACTGTCCATCGATAGCGCGACGACGACCAACGCGGGCACCGCACTCGGTGGCCTTTATGCATTGCGATCTAACATCGGAAGCGTTGAGCGTGATGAGTTCGTATTGGTTCCAGAACTCGGGCTCAAGCTTGGCGTTCGCGTGCGAAATCACTTGCACTTCACCATCGGTTATTCCGTACTGTACTTTCCGAATGTCATCCGCGCTGCGGAGCAGATCGATACGGATCTGAATCCGAATTTGATCCCACCCGAAATCACGCCGCTTGTAGGGGTCGCTCGGCCCCGTGTGCTGTGGCAGCAATCGGACTACTTTGCCCAGGGACTTACGCTGGGTGGTGAACTGCAGTACTGAGACTCCCCGCGTCTTTGCGGAGAGGTGAGTCTGCTGAGAAGTCAGTCGGGAAGATTGATGCGGTGCTTGTTCTGCTCGTAGAACTTGGTGATGTCGAGCGAGGCTCGGCGTTCCTCCTCCATCAATTGAATCCGCGTTTCGAGTCGTTCGATGCGGCGAGCCATTCGAGGTAGCATCTCCTCCGCTTCCTCAACCGGCTTTGGCTTTGGAACGGTCGGGTAATTCAGGTGTCGCTGCAGGGCGCTAAATAAGTACAGCGGGTCCTTGCGCCGGTTCGCCATTGCGATCCGGCCCTCCTTTTCGCCAAACAAGAAGGGCCCCTTTCCCTCGATGGACCGTTTCTCGGCAATCAGTCTTGTTCGATAGTGTTCGCTGACGAGAAAGATCAGATCGGCAAGATCGACCAGGCCGATCTGTGCCCGTAGCCCTAAAATCCAACTCGCCCAGTGTTTGTCGTAAATCGGATCGCCACTGATCGCAGTCAAACCGTAGTCGTAGCTCAGTCGATTGCGGCAGAGGACTTCAAACTGATAAAAGAACAACCCGGCGGGGGTCGCCCCTTCAACACGATAGCGAGCTTCCGACTCCATGACTTTGAGCGCGACGTTCATCATGAACCGGCCCGTGTCGAGTTCGCTTTGTTCGATCAGATACGTCTGAAACGGGGTGAAGTAGTGCGACAGCCGGTGCATCGCCGGTGCGAGCAATCCGGAGTGCTTCACCTCGGTGAGCATGAATTCCATCGCCATCGGCAGCTTGGTCGTCGCCAGGACCTCATGACGAAGCTGCTCAAGCAGATCCTGGATCGGGAACTCGCCGCCAGCTTTCTCATGCAGCAACTGAAAAAGGTATGCCTGCTCGACGTATTCCTCCTGATCGAGCGGCGTCATGATGGCGTTCCAATGTCGTCTCGGCGTAGTGTGCTGCGAAGTCCGCTGTAGAGTAGCGTACCAACCAATTCACAAAACCGGTCAATGCGTCGCGCCCCAGTCTGAACGGCCTCCGACCAGTAGCCGGAGGCCCGAACGCACCAAGGCGGTCGCCGCTCACCAATAAAAGTACGTCAGCGAGAAGAAGATGGTCCAACGCTGTTGCACTGATTCGCACTCGAATCCGTCAAATTGTTGATAGACCCGAGAGAATCCACGGGACTGCGAATAGTACATGACACCGATGTCATAGCCGCCCTCGCCGTCCAGGAAGCCTTCCTGTTGGTCGCTGCCGGGATTGAGAAAGTCGTCGTCGGGGCCGCCAAGTAGAATGTCGCGGCCACGCTCCCCGTAGAGGTCATCGTCACCTCCCTCACCGTCAAGAACGTCGTCGCCGAGGCCCCCGTAGAGATCGTCCGGCCCGTCGCCACCGATCAGGTAGTCTGATGCGCCATGCCCGTAGGCCACGCTCGGTAGCTCGGTGTAGTTGTAAAACCCATCGGTGTTGTTGTCGCCCTCGAAATCAATCCGATGAATGTCTTCGGCGTCGTAGTCCGCGATGTCGACTTCATAGTCAGTAGCGGAGATTCGATAGTAGGTGATCTCGATTTTCCAATCCGGGTCATCGTCCGGATCGTCCTCGTCATTGATCCGTTGGACGATGAAGTATTCATCAGCGAGAGAATCGACTGAGGTGAGATAGAGGACGCCGTCTTCCTCGTCACGCCAATCATCGGCGTAGGCGGTTGGGACAAAAGCCGCTGCGGCCAACAATGCGGCCGCCATCATCGTTTGTTTTGTAAACATCTTTCTGTTCCGTGCTTGAGTGGTTCGCGATCGAACACTGCGTTCGAGCTATGCCACTCAGCGTCCGATACAAAGACGCGTTACAAACCGCATCGAAAAAGGAAAGAGATACCAAACTTTTGGATCGGCGGCTTCGCCCTCGCCTCGTCCCTTGGTTCACTGAAAAGCTCGATGAGTCGCACGAGCACCGGCGAATGCCGGAGCACCAGCAAGAACCGCAAACATCATCATCTGCAATGTTTGCCAGCAGAGTGACATGCGAACCAAAATCGCCCTGCCGCGCAGGAGACCACGCGGCCTGGCGTTGGAAGAGGCGTTACGTGTACTTGCCGACCACGATGCACGCATTGTGACCGCCGAAACCAAAACTGTTGCTCATCGCGACCTGGATGTCGCGCTGACCCGCCGTGTTTGGCGTGTAGTCGAGATCACATTCCGGATCAGGATCGTCCAAGTTGATCGTCGGAGCAATGATCGATGTTTCGATCGACTTGCAACAGATGATTGCCTCGATACCGCCGCTGGCACCGAGCGAATGTCCGAGCATGGACTTGGTGCTGCTGACACTGGCCGCATACGCTGCATCGCCAAAGACTTTCTTGATCGCCTTGGTCTCGGCCTTGTCGCCCAGCGGTGTACTGGTCCCGTGAGCATTGATGTACTGAATCTGCTCGGGAGTGACGCCGGCATCGGCGATCGCTTCGGACATCGCACGCGCGGCGCCGGTCCCCTCTGGATCGGGCGCTGTAATGTGGCCGGCATCACTCGTTGTGCCGTAACCGAGAACCTCGCCATAGATCTTTGCACCGCGAGCTTTGGCGTGTTCGAGCTCTTCAAAGACGAGCAGGCCGGCACCCTCGCCCAACACAAATCCGTCTCGACCTGCGTCGAAGGGTCGACTCGCCTTGGTCGGCTCGTCGTTGCGCATCGAAAGCGCCTTCATGTTTTGAAACGCCGCCAAACCCATCCGCGTCAACGCCGCTTCGCTTCCGCCGGTGATCACGAGATCCGTTTCATCCAAGCGGATGCTTCGAAGCGCCTCGCCCATTGCGTTGGTCGCGCTCGCGCAGGCCGTGGAGACCGCGAAGTTGGGTCCCTTCAACCCGTGAGTGATCGAGATATTCCCGCCCGCGGCGTTGACCATCATTTTGGGAATCGTGAAAGGGCTGACTCGGTCGGGTCCTTTGTGAATCATCCGCTCGATCTGCTGCTCAATCTCGATCAGTCCGCCGATCCCCGAACCCAAGATGACGCCGCAACGAGTCCGTTCGACACTGTCGAAATCCACCTGGGAGTCTTTGATCGCTTGGTGTCCGGCGTGAACCGCGAATTGGGTAAATCGATCAAGCCGCTTGACCTCGCGCGGCGGGACGAGATCGCCCAGCGTGAAGTCCGAGACTTCCCCGGCAAAATGAATCTTGTACTCCGACGTGTCCATCAGTGTGATGTCGTGGACACCACTTTCACCGGCGGTCAATCGGGTCCAAAACGTCTCCACATCCATCGCGAGCGGAGTGACGGCACCCAGTCCTGTGATGACGACCCTTCGTGCGTTGCCGTTCATAATGCTTTGCTCCGACCAAGGAGGGCGCACCGCGCGGGTTTATGCCTACCGCCAGCGGGCGAAACGAAAAACACCGCCGTACCACAACGAGGCGACAAAGTGCCAAGCGATCGTGACGGCGGTGCGTTACAGCGGATCATCTCGAGCGTCGTCGAGCACGCGTTGACGCGACCCGACAGGCCGCAATCCAACATGCCACGACCGAACAGTTCAGCCGCAAGACGAGCGAGGGCTACTCCTCGCCCTTCGCCGCTTCGATGAAGTCCACCGCTTCTCCGACCTTCTGAATTTTCTCGGCGGCTTCGTCGGGAATGCTGATGTTGAATTCTTCTTCCAACTCCATCACCAACTCAACCGTGTCGAGCGAATCCGCACCCAGGTCGTTTACAAAGGAAGTGTCGCGGCTGATCTTTTCCTTGTCGACACCCAGTTGTTCGGCAACGATGTCGACCACACGGTCTTCGACGGAGGCCATTAGCAATCTCCAAAATCAATTCAGCTAGGGATGGTTAGGGAACGAAACGTCCCTCAATGATGGGAGGAACGAGACATCCTGGGTTGCTTCCAAAGTCTCCCGTCGGCAAATCGCAAACGGGAAAGTTGTATTCGGACGTGGGATCATGTGATCCCGCATTTCAAGAGCCCGGAGACGCTTCGCCGATTCGCGGAAAAGATAGGGGAAACAAGCAAAAGGCGTCAATATGCCGGGCACCGCTTGCGACGGGGTCTGGCCTGCAAACAGGCGAAAAAACGCTCAGCCGGTGAGCCCCCCGTCCACCACGATGGTCTGACCGGAAATGTAGCCCGCCGACTTGGACG
>JBCBLJ010001137.1:0-1948 GCA_038520195.1 Planctomycetota bacterium | reverse complement strand
TTCGATGGACTGTCCCGCGGTCAGTTCGATCCGACCTCTCAAGCCTCGCGCCGAGATTTCCACGTCATCCCGGAGCGACTCGCCATCGTCGGCGTTGCCGGTGTCCCGGACGACGATCGACTCTCCGGCGTTCACAAATAACTGACCATTGCCTAGCGAAACGACTTCGGTGTCATCTTGCCGGTCCGAAGCGGCGAGTTCGATTCGATCCGTTTCGTCGATGCGAACATCGCCGGCGATTGTTCCCTGCACCGTCAGTTCGAGTTGCTCGATCGTCGTCTGCAAGCGAACCGCGATGGCATCGTCGGGGTTCTGGTTTCGAGCCACAACACTCAAGTCGTCGCTCACCAGCAGAGAACTGCTGTTGAGGGTCAAGACATCGTCACCACTCAACAACGCAACGTCCGCACCGTTCTCCGCGACAACCAGATGGACCAAAAGATCGCTAGTGGCATCCAATGTGGCCAGCGTCACATCACGGTCATCGATGCCGTCAAGCCCCGAAGCATTGCTCGACCGAACGCTCGTCGCACGCAGACGCCCCGAAGCGGCGATGTCGATGCGTCCGTCGGTGGTCGAGACGTCGACGAGCTCAATCTCCGTCGACTCAGCCAGTTCGATCCCACCAGTGCCGTGAACGAGTGCCGTCAGTCGTTCGATCTGGGTCTCCAAAGCATCTCCATCGCCAATTCCAAGCTCCGACTCGAGCCGTACCGAACCGCGATCCGCGACGAGATCCGGTCCCAAATCCCCCGAGTCTTGGATACGCCCCTCCTGCGACACGATGGTGATCGCATCCATTGCGCTTTCGGACACGATTGACGAAACGAAGACATCGCCTCGAGCCGTCAACGCCGCGGTCCCGCGTCCGGCGTTAAGAACGGAACCGTCTTGTAGGTCGATCATGCCCAAGCCCGTCGGGACGCGCTGTCCGGCGCTGAAAGACAGCTCGCCATCAACGGATTCGATCGCCCCGGTCGACTCGACCACAATGTTCTCGGCGGCATCCAATTCGACGGCGCCTGCGTTGCTGATCACCTCGCCCTGAACCACGATGTCACTCGGGCCCATCTCATTGCGGAGTCGAACAACGCCTCCGGCATCGACTTCGATCGCACCGGCACGATCGGGAACGACGATTGTGGCTTGATCGCTCGTGACCGTAACATCGCCGTTGTCGTTGGCAATCCGCTCCAAGAAGAGTTGGTCCGTACCGAAGTGTCGGAGCAGTATCTCCGATTGATTGCGTCCACCGGTTTCTGCCTGCAGCGTCATCTCACGATCCGCAAGCAGGTCCAATCGGATCGACCCCGACGCGGAACTCGCCGCGATATTCGTCGCCCCGGTCACCGTGAGCGTGTTGGTTTCACCAATCCCCGCGGTCGCGGACAGTTCAATTTGTTGACCGATCAGATCGACCAAGTCATCCACCGTCGCGTCGTCGATTGTTCGCGCAGTCAGCCCGACGGTCCCGTCGCCCGCATCGATCAGACCCACCGGTAAACGTCCGACGACCGAGTTGTTCAAACTCCGCAAATGAATCGATCCGTTGCTGTCGCTGCTGGTCGCGGAGACGCGGGTCGTTGGTGCGACCAGGATCGGCACCGCCGCCGTCCCAATTAAACTGGGCGTCGACAACGTGGCGTTTCCGACTAAGTCGATGCCCGAAATCAGATCGATCTCATCGGCGGTAACGTTCGCGTCAAAACCATTCACTGCGGCGATGCTGCCAGCCGCGGTAAGACGCGCCGTCGCGGGTGTTTCCACCGACTCCAGCAAGAGGCTACCAGGCACGCGAATCTCGATCGGACCAGCGGCTGAGACCGCTGCGGTCAGCGCGTCTTGCGAGTTAACGACGGTCGTTGCCGTCGCCGCGCGAACCTCAAGACGAGTGAGCTGATTTGCGACCGAATCGAGACTCAGCGAGCCCAACGAATGGGCGATCAAC
>JBCBLJ010000206.1:0-11048 GCA_038520195.1 Planctomycetota bacterium | reverse complement strand
GTCGACCGTCACTTGGTAGTTGGGTTAGCTATGGGTTGGGGTCTGAGAATGAAAACATGCCGTCGTTTGTGGTGATGCAGGACACCAACCCATAGCTAACCCAACTACCAAGTGACGGTCGACCACCCACAATCGAACACGTGTTCATCTGACACACACCGGCGGAGTGGTTGATGCCGTTCGCCCAGCAAGACCGGATCACCGCGATGTCATCGACGCAAGTCGCGGTGTGTGGAAGCCAATCCGAAACCGAGGTTCCCGACTCTCCGTGCCGCTTCCATTTTCGTTTGCACTCCAGCAACGGTGAGCGAAACTCGCCCATCGGCAAGATCACTTCATCGAAACTGTCGGGAATCGGTTGTCCCGCAAGTTCATTGAGCAATGGCTTGGGATCAAACAGGTCAATGTGACTCGGCCCGCCCTCCATGAAGAGGAAGATGATACTCTTGGCGCGTGGCGGATGGCTCAGTCCGCCGCCCATTGGCGCCGCCGCATACGCTTGGTCGGCCAAAAGCGATGACAACGCCACCGTTCCCAGACCGCACGCCGACTCGCGCAAAAAGCTTCGTCGTGGGCCGAGCCAAGGACTATCGGACATAAAGAAACTCACTGGAGTTAAGTAATACATGACACAAGTCCGCGAGGGCTCGTGCGTCTGGATCCGCAACCGTGTCGCTCACATTCCGTCGCAAGTCAAAGTCATGGCGCGAAGTATCATCGAGCAACGCGTCTGGATGGAATCTCCACCAACCAAGCGATCGATCGGCGGACGTTTCACCAGACAACAACTCCTCACCCTCTGAGACCGCGCCGCGGGACAATCGAATGTCGGAGATCAAACCGTCGAAGTTCGCACTCCGCCCCGAGACCCGTCCTCCGATCGCAAGTACCGGCCCGCCGTGGCCCCCAACAATCGCATGCTCCATCGTCACTCTTGAAACGGCTGACTCAACGTCCAAAAGATCCCTCAGGACAAACTCCACTTTCCCGGGCTCCTCACCCACGGCGACCTGGATTGATGCGGACGCGTAATAGGGACGCCCCAACTCAAGGTGTTGATCGGAAAAGATCGCCGCTTCCTCGATTTTGGAGTTTCCCTTCTGACCGAATACGTGCAGCACCAGCGTCTGTGGCTTTCGCCTCGATCCTTTGCCCGTCACACCGAACGACCAACCTCCGGTCTTGCGATCGCCGTTCCAGGTCGACGCCAGAGTTCGAACCGCCCCCGACTCGTAAACACTATCCACCTGAAAGATCGCCTCGATCGTGAACTCATCGACCTTCAAGAGCGGATCACTTGCCGTCCGAAGCACGGTTTTACCGTCTGCCGTCATTCGACAGGCCGAGCCATTCTGATTCGCGATGGACGAAGCAAATGCTCGCCCGATGGGCTTCGAAGCGGGAGGGTACCTTCCACTCTGGTTTTCGAGAAAATCCTTCGCCGCGTCCATCTCCGACGCGGAAGGCAGACGCGAATAGATCCGCCGCCAAAGCGTCTCAATCGCCGTCGCTTGATCGAAGTCACTGACGCTCGAGGCAAGCCGTTTGGAATGCCCAAGCATTTCTTGACTATTGATCAGCAGCAGTGACTGTAGTGGACTTGTCGTCGTCTCGCGCCGAGGCGTACTGGTGAAAAACGAAGGTAAGTCAAACGCGTCAAGTATCGGATTTCGCGTATTCCGTTTCACCAACGTGTAGACCGATCTTCGTCGATTGTCCGCCGACACGCTGCGTCCACCGCCGGTTGGATCGAGCGCTCCCGAAACCGCGAGCACGCTGTCGCGAATCTGCTCCGCATCTAATCGACGTACATCCGATCGCCAGTACCACTGATTCTTTGGATCAAGTTTCGTATACCGTGACGACTCGGAATGCACACTCGACTGACGATAAGTCGCGGAGGTGACCAACAATCGATGCAGTGGTTTCAAACGCCAGCCATCTTTCACAAACGTACGCGTCAACCAATCCAATAACTCCGGATGATCCGGTGCACCGCCCAAGACGCCAAAGTCACTCGCGTTCGGTGCCAATCCCTGGCCAAAATGCCACTGCCAAACACGATTCACGATCACGCGCGTCGACAGTGGGTTCGCCGGATCGGTAATCCAGCCCGCAAGTTGGCTTCGCCGCCCCGTCGACCGCCCACAAGGCTGATCGCTCGGTCTGGGAGCGTTCAAGATCGAAAGGAACGCCGGCTCGACTTCCGATCGTCGCTTTGGAATCACGGTTGTGGGAGCTGTCTTGCCGACATCGCGAACGAGCCGAGCCGTCGGAAGAGCGTTGGGCTTTAGCGCGTCGAACTGCGTGAGTTCCTGACGGAGCGCAAGGATCTTAGCCTTGTCGTCTTTCGAGAACTTCGCGTCGAGCCTTTCGTATTCGAACTCGACCTGTTGTTGAATCAACTCCGCATATTGATGCTCGCGGGGGCTTCGTTCGATGGGTGGCTTTCGATAAAGCGGCTGAATCGAATCCGGAAACTTCGTCACCGCGCTCTCAACCGCTTGATCCCGATAGGGTCCCTCCAGTGACGCGAGTTGCTCGCGGATTTCAGCCGTCGCTTCTTCCCACTGCCTCTGTTTCTTCGCATGATCGGCCCGCGTCTGTTCGCTCGCGCAAACGCCATCATCGTCGATCAGCATCGCTTCAATAAATGAGCGTAGCGCGAAGTAGTCGCGCTGCAAGATCGGATCAAACTTGTGGTCGTGGCATCTTGCACATTGCATGCCAGCACCAAGAAAGACGTCGCCGATCGTATCGGTCGCCTCATTGAGGATGATATCCCAGTGCCCGACGACGTCGCGATTGTTGTACTCGTAAATCCCGTGCGTCAAAAACCCCGTTGCGATCCACCGCTGGGGTTCATCGGGGAACATCTCGTCCGCCGCCAATTGCTCTCGGACGAAGACGTCATATGGTTTATCCGCGTTGAACGAATCGATCACGTATTGCCGATATCGCCACGCATTCTCGCGCGTGTGATCCGCTCGGTATCCATCGGAATCCGCGTAGCGCACCACGTCCAGCCAATGCCTCGCGAATCGCTCGCCATAAGCCGAACTTTCCAGAAGCCGGTCCACCAATTTTTCGTAAGCGTCCGGCGACGGATCATTCAAAAACTGATCCAGCTGCTGGATGGTTGGCGGCAAACCAGTGAGATCAAAGAACACACGTCGTGCAAGCACCTCTCGAGATGCTTCCGGCGCCGGCTCAAGCCCCTTCTCCCGCATTGTTGACAACACAAATTGGTCAACCGGGTTTCGCACCCATATCGATTCAGAATCCGGCACCTCGGGCAAAACAACGGGTTGGATTGCCCACCACGATCGATCTTGATCACTGAACCCACGAGTCGCATCCTCGCGAAGCCTCGTTGGGTCGGTACCCGGCCACGGCGCGCCAAGCTTGACCCAAGTTTCCAAAACACGCACTTGTTCGGCGGCGAGCCGCTTGCCCGGGGGCATCTCATAACCGTCATAGCGAACCGCATGGATCAAAAGACTGTCCTCTGGATCGCCAAGCACGATCGCCGGTTCGCTGTCACCCCCACGCAACATGCCTGCCAACGAATCCAGGCTCAGACCTCCTTTCTGCCGCTTTCCCGAATGGCACTCAAAGCAGTGTTCGACCAACAGCGGACGTACTTTGCTTTCGAAGAATCGCGCGTGTTCATCCGATGTCTCCGCGGTAGCTGGGTTGCCACAAAGCGACATTTGGGAGCCGATCCACAGCAACAAAACGAATCGAAAGGAACTCGTCTTCAGCATCGACTGACTTTCACGCATGATGAGGCGGGGATCGAAAACGCAAGCTTCGCTGTGGGATGGACGAAGCCGCTGAGGCAGGTGGAGGGCGACGGGAGTCACCTTGCACCCAGGATAACCCATCTGATCGGTCCCCAAAACTTCAATCCACTCACACAAACCGTTTCCTTGAACGCACTCACCGATCGCCTCGCCCAACGTCTCCCCGTTTTCTACGGGTACGTCATGTTGCCGCTGGCACTGTTACTGCAGATCGGCTCCAGCCCCGGACAGACCTTCGCCGTCGCCGCTTTTACGCCTTCGCTGCTCTCCGCATTGCAGCTGACGGAAAGCCAACTCGGTTTCGCCTACATGCTCGGCACCGTCTGCGCCGCCATCCCGTTGGCGTGGATCGGTCCTGCTACCGATCGAGTCGGTCTGAAGTCGGTTGCCTGCGTCGTTGTTTTGGGACTCTCCGCTGCTTGTCTGTTCGCGTCCACCGTTACCAATTTTGTCCAGCTGTTGGCGGCATTCTTTCTGCTTCGGTTCCTCGGCCAAGGCGCGATGACGCTGTTGGCCACGAACACCAAAGCCATGTGGTTCCGCGCTCGCCTTGGTCGCGTCGCTGCCGCGCTAAGCGTCGGATCCGCGTTGACGTTTGCATGGGTCCCGGACTGGCTCAGTTCCGCGATTGCTGTTTACGGCTGGCGCGCGACGTATCAAGGAATCGGCGTGTTGCTCGTCGTCATCATTCTTCCCTCCCTGATGCTTCTTTATCGAGATCGGCCGGAAGACGTCGGGCAGTGCGTCGATGGAGTCTCGGCCGATCCTGCTGCCGAAAATCGCTCGCACAAGTCGGAAGCCGAAGAGTCGTCCGCGGTCACACTCGCTTCGGCGATTCGCACTCGCAGCTACGCGATCCTCGGACTGTCGAACATCTTTTGGGCGATGGCGGGGACCGGCGTCTTGTTCTACTTGCTCACGCTCTGCGAAGACCGAGGCCTCGACGACTCCAAGTTGCTCTTTAAAATTCTGGGCCTCTCAATGCTCGCGTCGCAGCTCAGCGGAGGAGTCTTGGCCGATTTCTGCAGACTGAATCGGCTCTTCGGCAGCGGCGTCTGCTTGATCGCCGTCGCACTCACCTGGCTCGCCTTGGACTCAACACTGATCGGCATCCGTGGCTTCGCCGCCCTCTTCGGTGCCGGTCAGGGATTGCTCATCTCCGTCACATCCGTGGTGATGCTTCGGTTCTACGGCCGCGAACATCTCGGCAGCATCCGTGGTGCGATCTGGTGCGGGACCGTCGCCGGCAGCGGCTGTGGTCCACTGATCATGGGACTCTTCAAAGACAACACGGGCAGCTACGACGGCGCGATTCTCTGCTTCGCTGCCGCGATGCTTCCACTTTCTGTGGCCGCTTGGTTCATTCGTCCGCCAACCAAGCAACCTGCATGAAGCCAAAACCGTCACCAGCCCCAGCCCGGTAACTCCCGCCGGGCACGTTGCAAACGCGAGCCCCTCGCGTCCGTCTAAGGGACACTGGCTGCACTTCGCGAGCCATTCGCGCGGTCCTACGCGAAAGACACTCGAACCAATCGTCACATGCCACTTCGTAGTGCGTCCAGGTGACGACCGAAGTGATCGTCCAGTACCTCGCAGTACGTCTCGGGATGCGACTTGAGGCAATCGGCAACGACCCCGCCCCACTTTGCATCGGTCAACACCGAACCGAAGGTGCAGTGAAGGATCTGGCGTCCGGGTTTCGTAAACCCTTTTCCAACCGGAACGTCGCTCCACATCTCCAGATATTCACGCTCCAGCGCCGCGTCATCTGCCGCGTCCGTCGTCGGTGCGTCCGCCAAGGTCGCTGAGACGTGGTAGGTTGCTTTGTCGGTTTCGTATCGTTCGCGGGAAAAGTCGATGATGCCTCGGAAAGCGGCCGCGTCGTGACGGGCCACAACCCGCAATGCTTCGAGGTAACTCGTGCCCGCGGTCTTGACGTGAAACTTGCCCGCGGTTGTCCGCGCCAGCGCCGCGTACATCGACACTTTATCGCTCCCGGAGTGCAAGCTCAGCTTGTAGGGGCCGAGCAGATTCGCGACCGCCGCGTGATCGGCGAGCGAAGCTTCCAAGGCAGGCAAATCACCCTTGAAATCGATCCCCTTCTCAAAGTCACCGATGAAGCGTGGCGCGAGGCTCACCATTTTCATCCCGCCTTTGAGGCACTGGTCCGCGATGATGTAATGCTCCGCGAGCGTCGTGGGCTGATCCGTCTCGTCGACGGACAGTTCGATCTCATAGCCGTTGCCCGCACTCTCGTTCACCGAGCGGATATAGTCGCCGAGCTTGAGTGCCCGCGCGATCGCCTTTCCGTATTTCACAGCCGCCCGCATGCAGGCTTCTTCGTCCAGTTCAATCTGGGTGCCCGTGCCGAGACCAATTGATTTGCCGAGGTAGTCGTCGTACCAAGCCGCGTCCTCTCGAGCCGTGGCAAATCGTTCACGAAGCGTTGCTTCGTCGTAGTCATCCGCCTGTTGGTCGACATCGTCTGAAGGGTCGATGGTGAAGAACGTGAAACCGGCAGCGGCGGTGATGTCGACATCCTCATTGACCTTCAAGTGGTCCGCATCGGCGCCAATCTTGCCGCTCCATCCGGCAGCCGCAGCCGCTTCCATTGCGTCCCGCATGACGCCTTCGGGGTTGCGTTTGGTCCGAGTCATCTCGCGGATCGATTGTTGCGGATAGATCGCCGCGATCCCCCGTCCGCAGCGGTTCATCGCCGCGACGTGTCCAGGGGTGGCAAGGCCGGTTCGGTCACCGAATCCAAAACTCGGTTCGAGACCGAGGGGAGTGCATGATTGAGTCATCGTGTTGAAATCGTAGGAGGACATGGGTAGCCGATACGATAGCCATGAACTGGCAAACTTCACACCACGCCGGCACGGGTCGACGAGCCCAAATCGACTGTCACGACTCCGAAACCGGAATCACACCCGGCAAGTGGGCGCAAGGGGACATCGTGCCGGATTCAGCGCAAGCGGGCATTGCTCGTCTTGAGAGAAACTCTGCGACGAAGCGAACATTTTGAATTGACCAGATGTCACTCAAGGGTTCGAGCGTTAGGACCGATATCCACTTCACATCCGGAATGGAGAGAAAGGGGTTCGCACAAATCCCACTGGCCGAGCTTTAGCCGAGGTCAGACGGGGTACACACGAGCCGCCTCGCGGTTCTTGACGAGGCGTCAAAGTTTCCCTATTTTTCTTGATCCGACCTCATCTCGGCGACGTGGCCAAGTGGCTAAGGCGAAGGATTGCAAATCCTTTATTCGTGGGTTCGAATCCCACCGTCGCCTTGGAGTTTTGACACTTCTTGGTGATTTTGGTTATCGATTTGGTTACCAACCCAATCCGATTCCGAAAACTCTGCGATGGACGCAGCGGTATCCTCGACCACGGCGCGACGTAGTAATCCATCCGCGCATACCAACGCCCGAACTGTGTTGCTACAGACGCACGAACCGATTAACGAGGTTTTCAGAGAAGCGTTGCACCGCGACCGAGCCCGTCGTGCAACGACAGATCGTTCGACTCAGGATGTCGAACGTCCGTAATGGAACTGATTCCACTTTTCCAGCAGTTCGGATTCGGTTCTCGCGATCGCATCGTTTCAAACGTCGTCCGCGACTCTTCTATCAGCGCGCCGAATGATCGTCGTTCGAAATCAATTCATCGGGATTGATCATGTCCGACCAACCGCCCATCTCGCGCCGGTTCTTCGGAACCTCAGTCACATCCGCGCCGCGAAAATCAGGATTCAAACCACTCATTGCCCCGCCCCCAGTCCGATCGCGATCGCTTGGAAATACTCCGCCAACAGAAACCGATTCAGCGGCCAACGGTCGCGTAGGTCCGATTTCTGTTTCCCTCGGAACTCGACGTAGCGATCCCCGTCGACCGAGCCCGTGATGTTGGCATAGAGTTGCTCACTAACCTGGTTAATGGTCTTCGTCGGATCCGAATCCAACCACTCCGCCGCGGCGTTGTAAAAGCCCGCGATGATTCGCCGGCCCGGCAGCCCCATCGCCCACTCATTCGCTTGGCGACCGATGTTGTCGAACTTGTCGGGCGCGATCGAGTCCGGTTCGGGCTGGTCGGGTTTATCCGTTTGGTCTGGCTCATCGGGCGTGTCAGGTTCGGGTTCCGGCTCCGGCTTCGAAACCTGAACGGTGATCACTTCGCTTTCGAATAGACCACGATCAAAATCGATCGCGGTCACGTTCAAAAACACGCGCGACGCGCCAGACACCAACCACGTGGATCGGTTGATGCCGCTCACGCTCGGCGATTGATCTGGAGCCAGCACGATTGGCTTGGCGGTCACCTGGTAGCCGTCCAGTCCACTCAGACGCACGATCGCCGCCGGCGTCATCGTCAACTCGGCATCCGCGGGGACCACCCACAAACTGCCCTCGGTCTCGATCTTCTCGGCCGGTTTGATGACGCAAATCTGCCTGATCGACTCGACCGAGATCTGCGCTTGGGCACTTCCGCAACCAACCAGCAACAAACCCAATGCAAGCAAACGCATCACGACCCCCGTAGCCAGCTTGGAACTTCGCTCACCGCTGGCTCTTCATCGCCAACGGTCCACAGAAACAGCGTGTGACCATCGGCCGAATGCCGCGTTGTGCATTGGTCCGGGATATCGATCCCGTAGGAGACGACCCGAGCTCCGCGGCGAAGCTTGGCCAACCTCGGAATCAGCTTGACGAGTGCCGGCGGGCTCGACCGCAGGAGCACCACGTCGGCTTTCGCGAAATCAATACGCGACGCGTCGCCATCGCACCGAATCACCGCGTCGGTGCCGGTGACCCGCGCCAGCATCGTCATCAGCCCCAAAGCGTGATATGGGAGCGTCGTTGGAGCCGAGCGAGCCAAACCTCGTGTTTGCGCCGGGACTTCCGTGACCACCCGCTCGGAAACGACAGGACTGGTCACCCTGAACGCGTTGGCAAGGTTATCGCCGATCCGATAGCACTTGCCGTTGATGCAAACCGTCTGACCAGATTGGGCGAACGCACTCGCCCCAAAACACACCGCCAAGAGAAAAAGAACCGCCCGCATGATTCCGCTCCGTGAGAGTTCGATGAACCTCCGGAATCATGGCGGGAACGGGAAACGCGTCAATCAAAACGCGCATACAATGGAATGAGCGCCCGAACCACAATTTCATCTGGGCCAAATAGTAGTACAGCCAAACTCGTTCCGTCCCGCTTCAATCGGAGTTCAATCCCCTGAAGAATCTGTCCAATCAAGAGCAAGAAACGCATGATGCGGAGTCGGAAACTGACCGCAAACTTGCGTTGGAACTTTACAAAACCGCAATCGAAGCACGGAACTTCGAAATCACCTGGTTTTGGCAACGTTCGAACTATTTCCTTGTTCTCAACACGGCGATCGCGGTGGGTTTCTTTTCACTTAATGACGCCAAGTTCCAAGTCTTGCTTAGCTTCACAGGCGTTTCCGTTGCACTACTTTGGTTGGGAGTGAACCTTGGAAGCAAGTTCTGGCAGTCAAGATGGGAGTACCGCGTTCATAAAACCGAAACTGAGCTAGGCTCCAAGATAGGTCTGTTTTCGGCAGACTGGCAGACCGTACAGCAAGATGTCGTTGCAAGCTTTGGTTTCCGAAAACACGGTTGGCTCCACCGTCAGTATCAGAAGGCGATCATGACAAAGCCGTCAGTCACACTAATGATGACGCTGCTATCAGTCCTTTTTATTTTCTTCTGGATCACCTCAGCGATCATCAGCGTCGCAAGTTGAGTTTCGCAAACTTTCCAGTAGTGGCATGTAACTGAACTATTCGCAAAGACATCCAGCTTCAACCACGGAACAACTTCATGGCAGACCCAGACATAGAGCAGATCACCGAAGAACGGGATCGATATCGGCGAGAGCTTTCAATACTTCGGGAAGACCTCAGAGCAATCGAGACTCGCGAATTGGCGCTTCGGTCGACGGCGGAAGAACAACTAAGGACTCTAGCCCGAAGTGTGATCCGAGATGCTTGGGCAGAGTATGTGAGACTGTACAGGGTCGTTGGATTTGCCCTGATCATGGCGATCACGCTCGGAGGCTACTGGAGCGTGTCTCAAACGATCGAATCGGCGACCGAAGCGGCAATCGCGAAACGGTCAAGCGTGCTAGATGCATTCCAATCAGAAGCGATTGCCGCGTCAAAAAGGCACCGAGAAGACATCTCCGATTCACGTGTCCAATTAAAGGTCGACGTAAGAGAGCTAGCGTCACAGATCCAATCCGTCAACGAGACGATTTCAAGCCAAAGTGGTCAAGCGGGTGAGATTCGAGATAGGCTCAAGTCAATTCAGAACCTAGCAAGTGTGATCCAAGATGAGTATGCGATGCTAAACAAGAGACTGAAAGCGGAGGAGCTGTCATTCGCGTTTCTAGATCAGATCGACCGTGACGACCTTATCGCGAAAGTGAGTGCCCTGGCTCAAATCAACCCTGAAGCCAAGACTCTGTCTGACTTACAGTCTCGAATTTGGGAGCTCGAGCAAACCACCCTCACATCGCACAGGGTTGTGGAGATTTCTGAAGATGAATTTAATGAGTCGACAGAGTATGGAGCTCTCCCGTATGGGCGTCCGTACATCCTTATTAAGGATGAGTGAAGGCCCACCATTGTTCGAATCGTCACATAGTGACCTGTTCCCCACCACAGACCAACATCGAGTCATCCATTTGCATCTCGGTCAGATCCCGGCGCCAAGTCGAATCGCTCACGGCGAATTCTTCGCCCTCGGCTTCAACCAGCTCTCTCAACCGGCTCGTCGTCATGGGCCGGTTGACGCGTAGGATTCGAAGCATCGCCCGGTGACGCGCCGCCTTATCTCTCTTCGAATCGCTCATCCTTCCTCCCTTGCGGCATAGTCCACTTTGCTCGCCATCCCGCCCATCCACCACACGGACCGAATCTCGTCCGGTCGCGCCGTCAACGGCAACGCAAACCGAATCGCCACCGACTTCGGCTTGTCTCTCTTGTTCGCCGTCTCAACGGCAATGTCTCGAATCGTGGTCGCCCTGCAATACGGACAGTCGGACCAGATGAGCGACCCGCCGCCGTTGGGCGTGTTGCCGCGAATGCGAGCGATGGAACTTCGGTAGATCGCGGCCGAGCTCGCAAACAACACCTGGCCCTCAACGGTCGGATCAATCGCACCCGCAATCACGATGTCGGCGACGGTCGTGCCGGCAAACGATTCGTACTTGAGTTTGCG
>JBCBLJ010000687.1:0-4523 GCA_038520195.1 Planctomycetota bacterium | reverse complement strand
CGTTTGCGGTGGAAGACGAGTCGCGCGATTGGCCGATTGTGGCCCCCACTCAGGTCGAGTCGATAGCGACCCTTCACACGGTACGAAAAGGCAAGAAGCGACATCATGTGTTACTCGCCAGCGGAGGCGTACTCGTCGCACCGGAGACAACCTTGGTATCGACCGCGGCCGACTATCCGTCGCTGGAGGCGAAGCAGTCGATCGATGGTGGCCGCCCCGTCGCACTGGATCGCTGGTGAGTAACACATGATGTCGCTTCTTGCCTTTTCGTACCGTGTGAAGGGTCGCTATCGACTCGACCTGAGTGGGGGCCACAATCGGCCAATCGCGCGACTCGTCTTCCACCGCAAACGAGGACGCAAGCGATCGATGGGAATCGGTCGTGCTATATCGCTTGATCAATTCAGCGACGGCCGCGGCGCGGTAAAGCGATTCGAGACTGCCATAGATCGGATACTTGTCGCGGATTCGGTTCCAGTGTTTGTTGAATTCTTCGACGAATCGTTGACTACGAATGTCGACGGTCACGTTGCCTCGTCCGCCATCCGCCAATGCACGCTGATTCTCGCCACTGAGCCGGATGGGTGTTCCGCTAATTTCAAACACTCTACTATCTGAATCGCTGCGTACCTTCTGAGCTGCGCTCGTGAACCAGAGTCGCAACAGCAACCCATTGGGCGGCCCAAATTCGATCAGTTCGTCGACGATGTCCAAGTAGTTGTCGACGCCGTCGGGCATCGACGCGTCTCCCATCGCCAACTGCTTCATGTGCCGATCGGCCTCGACCATCAAGAGCGCGACGGACGTATCCGCGGCGGCACCGAAGACTTCGACCCGCTGCATTCCAAGAGCGTTGCGAAGCTCATCTGCGGCGGTGCCGATCGGAATTTGGCCGCGGCTGATTTTTGCGCTCACCGAGGCAGCCGCCTGCATGCCCGCCGGCGTCGGATCGATCGTGCAGCCGAACGCAAGGCCTGCGTTGGTCGCGGCAAAGCACCGCGCGAGATGGTCGGTGCGGAGTGTCGTGCGTCCCGTGGCAGCGTCGACGAACCAACCTCGCGTTTCCTGAATCCCACCGACCGGTGCCGCCAGCAGGATGTCATCGTCAGTCATTACGACGTAGTCGATTTGCGTGAGGCCAGCGAGATGCAGCATCGCATCGCCGAGCGGAAGTCGCGCGAGACGCCGCTGAGTCATCGCGTCCCTCAACCGTCGTAGCGAGACCACGCGAAGAGCCGACGTATCGCGCCAATCACCGCGTCGCTTGCCAGCCGATGGTGCGAGCATGTTGGTCAGGTTTGCAAGTGCGTCGGTTGACGGAGCCTGCTCAACAGCCCGAATCGTCCCACTCGGATCGATGAAGACGCCTTGCGGGTAGGGTGCCATCGTGCTGTTGCCGCCGAGAGCCTCCCATGTGTCAGGCATCACGGTGGTTTGGATCAAATTCATCAGCGAATCGAAATCCGCGAATGCGCCGCCACCGGCCCCCCCGGCTTCAGCGCCGCCTTGCAGGCTACTCCACGTGTCATTGACCACCGATGACTGCGCTGAAGCGGATTCGATCCCCCGCAAGGTCGCCGCCGCCGCCGCCGTCTCGCCAGAAAGTGACTGCGCCGTCGCGATTTCGGCGAGTAAGTTGTCTTTGTTGGAGGCGATTCCCTTGGCCCACTGGAACTCGCCCGCCGCGATCGCCTTGGCCGTCATTGATTCAGGCGGTTCGCCACGCAGTCCCGTCGACGCGATGGCTAGTGCGAGTACCGAAAGAAACCGGATCATGGTGGATCGGAGCATGACGTGCGTCCCGCGCGTGAGAAAAGAAAGAGACCGATGAAGGACGAAGAAAATGGCGTGCCAACCAACGGAAGATGAGACCGAACGATCGCGAAACGGAGTTTTTTTCGCGATTGCGGCTTGGGCACCTCTGCGGGGCTCCGAACGCTCGCTTCCCCAGCGTAGCGTAATCGCCCAATCGGTGTAGCGAAATGCGTCGCTCGCCACGATCCGTTCAAGCATCCTGCCAGCCTCCATTGATCAGCCGTTGTTGGGGGCGAAAACGGGCCTTGTAGTTCAGGTGCGCGTTGTCTTCGACGAACAAACCCAGGTAGACGAATTGCCGCCCCGTTTCCCGAGCCAATTCCAATTGTTTCAAGATCGCCAACGTCCCGATACTGTAGCGCCGCGCGGAGGTTTCAAAGTACGTGTAGACGGCATTGAGCGACCGCGCACCGAAATCCAGGATCGCGGCACCGATCAGTGACCCGTCGAGTTGAAAAGACATCTCAAGCGTTTCGATGCTGGTGGTGACGAGAAACTCGCGGTAGTCCGATTCGGAGGCTGGCCCATTTCGGCTGAGTTCTCGATGCTCGCGGTGCTCGTTGAACAGTTGGACGCGGCGGGCATCGACTCGCGGCACACCAAGTTCGATCTTCAGTTCGCGGCGTCCCCGATGAAGCACCCTTCGCATCGAACGCGTCTCTTGGAATGCACTCACGTCCACACGCGTCGGGATGCACTCGCGGCAGGCGGGACAATGCGTGCGGTAGAACATGCTGCCCGTTCGCCGATAGCCATGCTCGAGTAACTGATCGACGTCCGTGGCCATCAGCGGCCGTCGCGGAAACTCCAGCGGCATTCGCGCGATGCGATCCTCGAGGTAGGGACACTCTTGGGTGGCGTCATAGACGACCACCAGGTCCGATAAGGGTTGCCTCTCGGGCTCGTCATTCGAAGCGGGCAAGTCCCAGTCCATCGGATCAAACACTCTACGGGTATCCGCTCAGTGTAACGTCGATGGCGCGGCAGCGAGCAAGTTTGTTGATCCGCGCAAACAGTCGGCCGCCGCGATTGCGACGGCCGTCATGAAGTGAATGCGTGGATCAATCGGCGATCCCGTGTGGTCAGAACCCTTGCGAAATCAGTCCCACCACCATTGGCCGTCTTTCAGGTCGTCGGCAAACGAAGACTGCTTCACCTGGAGGTTCTCGCCATTCCTGTCGACGACCAGCGTCTGGGAAGAAAGGGCTTTGCTTGGCTGCATTTGCACCCCACCGCCCAATGGGGTCATGAGTGTGGTGCCACGCCAGATCGCATTCACGGCGGTCTCGACCTGTTCGGGAGCCGTGTAGGTCTGAACCGAGTAGACCGATTCGTCACCCAGCGTTCTCATCGCCCATCCGGCTTGCGTGTAAAAGTCCTGTTCTTGGATGTAAGCGGCGGCGATCGCGACGTCCATCAGCTGACGCAATTCAGCGTAGATCCGTACGCGAGCTGCGATTTCCGGGAACTTATCGGTGAAGTCTTGGCAGAACGCCTGGCTGGCCTTGTTGACGCGTCGCGAGGCCGTGCGCTTGCCACCCGCGACTCGCTCGTTTTCACCCACCAACTGGACACCACGTTCGTTGATCTTCATTGCCAATCCGTCTTCGCTGACTGATACCCCGTCGTACCGTGGTTGAAAGTACCAACGTTCCATGGCGTTGGACGCGACCACGGACGGGTTAGCTCGATCGACATAACTCATGAACCGCATTGGCAGTCGTTCCAAGCCGATACCGATCAGCTTCATTCGGTAGTCTGCTTCGACGAGGACGCGGGCGAAGTGGGTATCGTTGGGAATGCCGCGAATCGAAACGGTTTGCAGTCCCAAGTTGTTCTTCAGTCCCATCGCCAGCCGTTGTGCGTCACGCGGTTGGACACGACCTCGCACCGACGCGAGGAACTGTTGCATGCGCGTCAGGCCTTCCGAGGTGGGATCGATCGAAACACTGATGATGCCCGTCGCTGCTTGACCTGGCGCGAACGCGCGAAGCGCCGTGACCAGGTCTTCCAGCAGGACCGATGGGCGGCCGGTTTCGATGCCAACGAATCGTTCGGTCGGATCGGGGACAAATCCTTCGGCCGGTCCGGCAACGACGATGTCACCTGTCTCGGGATAGAAGAAGACGTATTCGATGGCCGTGAGCCCCGCGAGTGCTCGCACGTCTTCGGAGAGTTGGCCGGTGGAAGCGAGCTGCGCGTCGACGGCGGCTTCCAATCGTTGCAGCGAGACCTTGCGGAGCTTGCTGGCTCGCATGATGTCGTTTCCACGCATCTTTCGGGCGGCGAGCAGGCGTTGCTTCGCGACTCGAGGATCGAACGTCCGCACCTTTAGGACTCCGGCTGCGTCGACGTCGACACCGGCGATCGGTTGGGCAAAGTTATTGGTTGTGCCTCCAGCGCCACCGCCGGCACCACCGCCGCCAGCGCCACCACCACCACCGGCCTGGCCGAAAGCGGGGGTCGACATTGGTGCGAGGGCAAGCAGGGCCGCGACGGCCAACAGAGGAGCAAAAACTCGTGTCATGGTGGAACCAATTTCGATGTGCGACCGAGAGCGGTCGCAAGGGGGACAAGTCACTCTCTGTGACAGTAATCAGTCGCCTGCCAAACGGCAAGAAACTGGCCTGAATACGGGGGATTTAACGGTCTTGCGGGCTCGGACAGGCCGCATGGTGGAGGTAAGCAGCAAATCCGGTGCCGAGAAT
>JBCBLJ010000355.1:0-8089 GCA_038520195.1 Planctomycetota bacterium | reverse complement strand
TGCAAACTCGTGCGGTCGCGTTTCACGCCGAGATGTCACGGCGGCGGTCCGTTCGAGCGTTCTCGGATCGCGCGGTCGACCCGTCGGTCATTCAATCCTGTGTCGCCGCGGCGGGCACCGCACCCTCGGGCGCAAATCACCAGCCGTGGTTCTTCGCCTGCGTCGGGTCGCAGGCGAAAAAGCAAAAGATTCGGCAAGCCGCCGAGGCGGAAGAACGCTCATTTTATGAGCGTCGTGCGCCGCAGGAATGGCTGGACGCGCTTGCGCCGATCGGGACGGACGCGAACAAGCCGTACATGGAGGTCGCGCCCTGGTTGATCTGTATCTTCGCTCAGCGTCGCGGCGGAGCGACCAGCGGCGAAGATCGAAAGAACTACTACATTCACGAAAGCGTCGGCATCGCGACGGGAATGCTGATCGCGGCATGCCAACACGCCGGTCTAGCGACCCTGGTCCACACGCCGAACCCGATGAGTTTCTTGAACGAATTGTGTGGTCGTCCGTCGGACGAAAAGCCCTACCTGATTTTGATCGCGGGGTACCCGGCTGACGGCGCAATGGTCCCCAAACACGCGCTCAAGAAGAAGTCACTAGACGAGATCGCGTCGTTTCTTTGACGCGTCTCTGACTCACGAGTCTCGCCATGACGAGGCGATTCATCGTGTCGGGTGCGCGATCCGTGTCCACCGTCATCCGAGCGAATGTCAACCTCACTGTCAGTTCGAATTGATTTAGAATGCGGCTTCCCCGCCTCCCCAAGGTTCGCCATGAGAAAACTACTTGCTTTGATCGTTGTCCTCGTCGTCGTCAGTCACTCGAACGCGCAAGATCCCGAACCGGGATTCACGGCGTTATTCGACGGCAAGACACTTGACGGCTGGAAGCACTCCGGCAACTGGCGCGTCGAAAACGGGGTGATTACGCGAGGCGGCAAAGGAGGAAGTCTCGTTTACACGGAGGCGAAAGTGCCCGATGACTTCGAATTGCGTTTTGAATGGCGAGTCGCACGGGGAAGCAATAGCGGCGTCTACTATCGGCCGACTCAATACGAATATCAGATCCTCGATAACGCGGTGCATGCGGACGGACAGAATCCACGAACGAGTGCCGCATCACTCTACTTTTGCATGCAGCCTTCCGAAGATGCGACGGCACCGGTCGGCGAGTGGAATCGCGGACGGATTGTCTGCAAAGGGACGGTGATACAGCACTGGCTCAATGGGACCAAGGTCATCGACTTTGACTACGCGGACCCAAAGTACTCGTTCCACGTGGACCTGCTTGAAAAGCGAGGGGGCGATTTGACACGACGAGGTGCGAATCTGAGCCTACAAGATCATGGCGATCCGGTCTGGTATCGCCACCTACGTTGGCGGCCGCTGAGACAAAATGATGAGATCGATCAGTCGCCTGTGACGCCGGCCAAGATTTCAGCCGAGGCGATTGAAAAGGAAGCCAAGAAGCTGGAGGGGATTCTCAAACGACGCAAAGCCGCTGCGGAAAAGCGAAAGCAGCAGTCGAACAAATAACTATCCCAAGTCCCACGCGTTTCGCATCCCATCTTGATGGTCCTCGCTCATGGTCCGCTTTGTGATTCAAAGTCTGCTGGTCGCCTTGGCAATCGGTCCCTCGACGTGTCGAGCCGCCGAGATCCCGAACGTTCTGTTCATCGCCGTTGATGACCTTTCTTGTGCGCTCGGGTGCTATGGCGATCCGATGGCCAAAACGCCGAACATCGATCGCCTCGCGGCATCGGGCGTTTGCTTCCTGAACGCCTACAACCAATTGCCGCTGTGCAACCCCACGCGGGCGTCGGTAATGACGGGACGACGACCGGACGAGTTGGGCGTGTACGACCTGGATCGCCACTTTCGCGATCAGCTTCCCGACGTGGTGACGCTCCC
Source organism: Planctomycetota bacterium (assembly GCA_038520195.1). Lineage (GTDB taxonomy): Bacteria > Planctomycetota > Planctomycetia > Pirellulales > Pirellulaceae > Stieleria. The sequence continues at coordinate 6,185 of JBCBLJ010000355.1, read as the reverse complement.
GCAAGCGTTTCAGCAACGCGGCGTCTTTGCGGGACGGGTTGGCAAAATCTACCACTACAACGTGCCAGCCTCGATCGGAACGGATGGTTTTGACGACCCGCCGTCGTGGAACCAAACGGTCAATCCAAAGGGACGCGATAAGTCGGACGAATCGTTGATCTTCAACGCCGAGCCGCACCGCAAGATCAGCGCCGCGTTGTCTTGGCTCGCGGCCGACGGGACGGATAAGGAACAGACCGACGGCATGATCGCGACCGAAGCGATCCGCATGATGGAAACTCGTCGACGCGATCCCTTCTTCGTGGCAGCTGGTTTCTTTCGGCCGCACACGCCGTACGTCGCTCCGAAGGAATACTTTGACCTGTATCCGCTGGATTCGATCCGGCTGCCCTATTCACCCGAAGGTGATCGCGAAGACATCCCGACGGCGGCTTTCGCGCACAATTGCCCCATTCCAAATTACAACCTCGATCCTCTGACACTACGCAAGGCGGTCCAAGCCTACTATGCGTGCGTTTCGTTTGTGGATGCGCAGGTAGGACGAATATTGGACGCGCTGGATCGTCTCGGGTTGGCAGAACAAACAATCGTCGTGTTTTGGAGTGACCACGGCTATCATCTCGGCGAACACAGCGGCGTCTGGCAAAAGCGGACGCTCTTTGAACAATCGGCGAGGTCACCGCTGATCATTCGCGTGCCCAAGGCGACCGGCAACGGGACGGCGTGTCGTCGCATCGTTGAATTCGTCGACATCTACCCCACGGTGGCAGCGGCGGCGGGGATCGGTTTGCCGAAGGACTTGGCAGGCCGCGATCTTGGTCCACTATTAGCCGATCCTCTTGCCCGCTGGGACGGAGAAGCGATCACGCAAGTGCTCCGACCGGCCGACGATCGATTAGCGACACAGGTGATGGGGTGTAGCATTCGCACGTCGCGTTATCGCTACACCGAATGGGGCGAAGGTAAACAGGGAGTCGAACTCTATGATCATCACGCGGACCCCATGGAGTTCGAGAACCTCGCCGTCGAGCCAGACGAAACCGCTCGAACCGTGATCCGCGAACTTCGTCGGCGTCTTCGAAAGAAGGCGAGCGGCAAGATTCCGAGTGTCCCGGTGAATCCGACGCGGCTGTAGCCGGCATTCTATGGCGCACGCGTTTCGGATATTCTGTTGTCTCCGAGGTGATCGGCCGCGCGGTCGGGCCCGTCGACTCGACCTTCTTTTCTTGAGCTCTCTAGCGCGATTTCATGACGAAGCTGACTTTTTGTGGCGCGGCCGGAACCGTGACGGGTTCCTGTTCGCTGGTGGACACAGGCAAGTCCAAATTCCTGATCGACTGTGGCCTCTTTCAGGGCAGCAAAACGACTCAAGAATTGAACTACCAGGAATTCCCGTTTGACCCCGAGTCGATCGACTTCCTAATCCTGACTCACGCCCACATCGACCATTCGGGGCTCTTACCAAAGCTGGTCAAGAATGGATTCAGCGGCGAGATTTTGGCGACCGAGGCCACGTGTGATCTGCTTCAATTCATGTTGCCGGACTCGGCGTACATTCAGGAGAGCGGAGTCAAACGGCACAATCGCAACCTGCGACGCCGAGGATTACCGGCGGTCGATCCGATCTACACGATGCCCGACGCCGAGGCGACGCTGAAGCAATTGAAGCCGCACCCCTACGAAGGCTGGTTCACGCCACGCGACGGTGTTCGGGCTCGGTTTTGGAACGCCGGTCATTTGCTCGGCTCTGCTTCGGTCGAGTTGCGGATCAAGGATGCCGGCGCGACCGACGAGTTGTCGTTGTTGTTCTCGGGCGATCTCGGGCCCGAAGAAAAAGCGTTTCATCCCGAGCCTGACGCGCCAGTCGGTTACGACTACATCATTTCGGAATCGACCTATGGAAATCGCAACCGCGACGACTACACGCTTGCGAAGCGTCGCGAGGCGATGCGTGATGAGCTGATTCGTGGGCTCGGTCGTGGCGGCAACGTGGTGATTCCCTCCTTCGCGGTCGAGCGAAGCCAGGAGTTGCTACACGATATCGGATACCTGCTGTCGAGCGGCGAGATCCCGGAGGCGACGGTCTACTTGGATTCTCCGTTGGCCCGCAAAGCGACGGAGGTGTTCATCAAGCACGCCGCCGCACTCCAAGACATCGAGGTCGACGAATCGGAACTGTTCCGTCACGAGCGTTTCCGACTCGTTCAGTCACTCGACGAGAGCAAGGCGATCAACGAGGTCAAAAGCGGTGCGATCATCATTTCGGCCAGCGGGATGTGTACCGCGGGGCGAATCAAGCACCATTTGAAGAACAATATTTTCCGGCCTGAGTGCACTGTCCTGTTTGTCGGCTATCAATCGCCCGGGACGCTGGGGCACATTATCACCCAGGGGGCGAAAGAGGTTCGCATTCATGGCGGAACCTACAAAGTGAGGTCCGAGATCCGTCGACTCGGCAACTACTCCGCGCACGCTGACCAAAGCGAGCTGATCGAGTGGATTCAGCAGCGAAGTCCGATTACTGGCGGGCTATTCCTCAATCATGGTGAGGACGACTCGCGGGAGAGTCTGCGTGAACTCTTGGCGGAGAAGGGGCTGGATGCCGAGCGTATTTTTACGCCTCAATTCGACGAGACATTTGACCTCAAGCCGGGCACGAGGCCGCTCTCGCACGGAACCACGAAGCCGAGACTCGATGTCACCAAGACGGCTCACGATTGGCACGCGGACTATGCCGAATTCATACTCGGGCTGACGACCAAGATCGAGGATTGCAGCGTCGAAGAACGATACGATCTGATGAAGCGATTGAAGGCGACGTTGCAGGAACGCTAAGTGAGAGTCTCGACGTTTCTCGACGAACACTTTCGTCACTTCAACGCCCGCGAAACCGTCGCGGCGGCCCGCGGCTTCAAGACGCTTGTCGACCAACAGGGCGGCAAGATGATGGTCACCCTCGCCGGCGCAATGAGCACGGCCGAGATCGGTCGTTCACTGGCCGAGATGATTCGGGCCGGCAAGGTGCATGCGATCAGTTGTACCGCTGCCAATCTGGAAGAGGACGTCTTTAACCTCTTCGCACATGACGAGTATCGGATCATCGAAGACTGGCGGGCCTTGTCGGTCGACCAGGAAGCGAGTTTTCTCGAGCAGGGATTGAATCGAGTCACCGACACCTGCATTCCCGAAACAGTGATGCGGCACATTGAACGCCGGCTGACCGAGCTCTGGCGAATCGCGGGCGAGTCGGCGCAGCCCCGTACGGCGGCGGAATTCATGCTCGAGCTGTTGGACGACCCCGAGTTGGAGACGCACTTTCAAATCCCGCGCAGCGAGAGCTGGCTTGTCGCTGTAAAAGATGCCGGCATCCCAGTCTTTGTTCCCGGTGTCGAAGACAGCACGCTCGGAAACATCTTCGCGGCGCGGGTGATGGACGGTACCGTCTCGGCTCACACGGCGATGAGCCCCGGAACGGCGGTGATGCAGCAACTCGCCGACTGGTACCGTGAGACGTCGCGCGAGAACCCGATCGGGTTCTTTCAGATCGGTGGCGGGATCGCAGGCGACTTCGCAATTTGCGTCGTACCCATGCTGCGTCAGGATTTAGAAGAAGACGTTCCGCTGTGGAGTTACTTCTGCCAGATCAGCGACGCCGTCACCAGCTATGGCGGCTACAGCGGCGCGGTTCCCAACGAAAAGATCACCTGGGAGAAGCTCGCGGCTGAAACCCCCAAGTTCATGATTCAGAGTGACGCGACGATCGTTGCACCCTTGATTTTTGCTTACGTGTTGGACTGGTGAAAATGGAATCCGATGCGCATGCATTGCTGAGACTTCATCCGGCGGCACGCGGCTTGTGCGAGGAAGAGATCCAAGAGATCTCACAGCTCGCACGGGTGCGTGGCTTTCAGACCGACGAAATCGTGATCGAAGCGGGACTAATGCCCACGGCGTTGTCGTTGGTGATTGGCGGGCGATTTCGAGTCGAGACGGCGTCAAGCGAAGGCGGAACGAGCCGCGTGATGAACCTCGGCCCCGGTGACCAGCTGGGGCTCTTGATGTTGCTCCACGAGGAAGGGTCACCGGTCACGATTCTCGCCGATGAACCATCGATGACGCTGGATTTTCGGGCCGCGGACCTGTTCAAGCTGATGCAGGAGTTTCCGTTGATGGCTCGCAATCTGATGCGTTCGGCCACGACCGGGATGTACAACGATGCGGTTCGCCAACGATTACATCCACGCCCACGGACAGTCGCATTTCTGCACACGTGTAGCACGGCGCGGGGCGTGGTCGATCGCATCGTTGATCGTTTGCGTGAACTCGGTGAAACCGTGGGCGTGGTCACCGACGACCAGCAAAAGCATTCCGGTGAACACACTTTTGTGAGCGGCGACCGCATCGATCATCACCTCGAAGAGACCGTTCGCGCGAAGCTCGCCGACTGGCACGCCCTGGACCGTGTCTTCTTTGACGTCGACCTGCATTGCAACGACATCCAGTGGGAACAGCTCTCGCATCTCTACAGTTATTCCCAGCAGATTTACCTTGTTGTCTCGCCGGATTCGGCGTTAGGCCAGACAGAGAAGCTGCGCGAGGTCATGCAGCAGGCATCGGGGTGGAAGCACAAACTGGATTTGATTTGGGTGCTTCCCGACCCCGTTCAAGTCGCGCCGGCGTTGGGAAACTTTTCGTCCTACGCCAACCGCGATTACAAGGTCGGACCGGCACCCGATTCGGGGATGGACTTCGCGGTCGAACGTGTTGTCCATGCGCTCCGCGGGGTCCGCGTCGGTGTCGCGCTGGGCGGGGGTGCGGCCCGTGGGATGTCGCACTATGGGGTGCTGGATGTCCTCGAGAAAGCCAACATCTGCATCGATGAAATCGCCGGTTGCAGCGTCGGCGCTATGCTCGGAGTGACCTACTGCAGTGGCTATAGCATCGATTTCGGGATTGAACGTTACACCGAGGACCTGAAGCTGCCGTGGCTGTACCGACGAATCAGCGGAGGGAGCAAGTGGTACCTGTTCGCCAAGTATCGTCGTCGTGCATGGGATTCGATGCTCCGCGTTTACCTTGATGATTGGCGGTTGGAGCAACTTCCGATTCCGATTCAGACCGTCGGCGTGGATTTGGTTCGCGGCGAAGAGGTGTTTCGAACCGAGGGTGACGCGGTCCATGCGATCCTGGAAAGCATCAACCTACCGTATCTATCGGCGCCGATCTGTCGCGACGGCCAGGCGCTCGTCGATGGCGGAATGTTGAACGTGATTCCGGCGGACGCGCTGGTGCGATCGGGCTGCAACTATGTGATCGCGGTCAATGTTTCGACGCGTGTTCAGCCATCGTTCGTCGGCAACACACCCGACACGCCGACCGCGAAGATGAAAGTGCCGAGTGTGCTTCAAGTCTGGAGTCGTTTGCTGGATGTGCAGGCGCGCAACTTGAGCCACATGGGTGCGGCAGCGGCCGACTTTACGATTTCACCCGATGTCGGTGCGATCGACATTGGTGCGTTTGAACAGACACCGGCGATCGCGAAACTCGGCGAAGAAGCGGCGTCCGCGTCGCTGATGGAACTGAGGCGCCAGTTGCATGAGATCGACGCCAAGCTATTTCCGCTTTAACCGATCCCGCGCCGCGTCCAGCTCCGAACGCAGCGTTCACGGTGCTCCGCCGAGTTGCTCGAGCAAGTGGGCGAAGAAAACCGCCTTGTCTTCGGCGTATTTTTGCGGATCGCCTTCTCCCTGTTTCCAGCGACTGACCTTGGTCTCTTCGAATCGAAGCGACAAGTCACGGTCGTCGCTGAGCACGCGCTGAATCGCCAGTGATGATTTCCAAAAGGGACTGTCGATGTACGTCAGGTAGACGCGATGGGTCGGCTCGCCGCTGCGGGGCTTTTCCAGCACGACCGCTTCGGCGGCCCACATCGGCGTCGACGTCTTTCGAAAGTTCAGTCCCTCGATCATGTCACGCGACTCGCCGATCGCCTGCTCGAGATCTCCGTCGTGTGTCACGCCGGCGATCACGTCCAGGATCGGCTGCGCGATCAGTCCGCTGACGGCGGTGCTGCCGATGTGTCTCACTTCGGTGACCCAGCCGAGGCAAGACTGGAGGATCCCGCTACGGGTCTGCTCGAATTCCTGCCGCCAACGCGGATCGTAATGAGTCAGCCGAACCGGTTC
>JBCBLJ010001097.1:0-2120 GCA_038520195.1 Planctomycetota bacterium | reverse complement strand
CTGGAACGCCGCATTCGGTTAATGCTCCACTCACCGTCGTTAAAGTTGCGGAAAGAGCTAGCCGACTATCTGCGCACTATGAATCGTTCCGAACTCGCCGCACCCGCGCTCCGCGATCTGGTCGTGCAAGCGAGTTACGGTGGCGACGATGCTCCCGAATTCTTCTACGTCGCGAGATCGTATGCCGCGGCTGTAAGCGACCTCGAGACCAATCATCCGGAGCGATTGACGGAACTGGGGATCGATCCAATCGACATCGCAAAGTGGAGTGATCTTTCGATTTTGGGAATACTGGAAACGGATCGGTTTCCGGATTCGCTCTATGTCTCGCTTCCACTGGCGGCGCAGAAGGCATACCTCCAGTGGGCCGTGGACGCGAAGGATTCCGACGTCGCCGAGAATTCGATTGGTAAGATCGAATCCCTTGATCGATTGAACATCGACTACGCGGAACGCATCCTTCCCGAACTCCGCGATGCGGGTCTTGAGGAAATTGCGCAAGCGGCTTTCGACCGATTGTTTGAATCGGGCGTCGAGCACACCGAGCAATTCGGGGTCGACGCGACCTCTCTCAACAATGTCGCCTGGGCCGCCGCGACCAACGGACAACGCCTCGAAGAAGCACTCGTGCTTTCCGAACGCGCGGTTTTTCTCGAGCCAGATAGCGTCGTCTATCGCGACACACTCGCCGAAGTTCTGTATCAACTCGGCCGTGTGGAAGACGCACTCGTCGTCGAGTCGGCCTGTTTGCTGGACACACCCGATGATTGGCATTTACATCAGCAAATCAAGAAGTACCGTCAGAAGCTCGCGGAAAAGCCGTAGGCGGTGCCAGTGCGCACCATCGAACGCTGATGGATTCGATCTTGAGTCAAACTCCCGGCGAAGGGCGTTTCAACACGGCCCAGCTTCGCGCATTGAGCGGCCGCGAAACGGAAAGAAGCGCTTGCAGAGCACTTCGGTGTACGCCGACAAATCTAGGGATTTTCAAGTTTCTTCGGTGGAACTCTCTCTGACCACGCGTTTACCATCGATCCAAATCCCCGATGGAGTGAAGCGAATGAGACGTCTCCCGAATCAATTCATAGTCGTGCTGATCGCGGCCACGGCACTCTTTGGCCCTCTTCGACCGGTATCAGCACAGTCCGGGTCGGTGCTCACCAACACCGACAAGGCTTTCCCCGGTTATACGTTGATCGCACCCCTTGGTTCCACGGAGACGCAGCTCATCGATCTCAAGGGTGACGTCGTTCATCGATGGCAAAGCGAGGTTCGCCCGGGAAACTCGGTCTACTTGTTGGAGGATGGCAGCCTGCTGCGGACCGGCAAAGTCACTGATAGCCGCGTGTTCGCCCTTGGCGGCGGTTCCGGGGGACTCGTCCAGCGGTTTTCTTGGGACGGAGAACTCGTTTGGGATTATCGCTACGCCTCGGACACGCATTTTCAACACCATGACATCGAGCCGATGCCCAACGGGAATGTGTTGATGATCGCATGGGAGAAAAAAACGCAGGCCGAAGCGATCGCCGCGGGACGGGACCCGGCCAAGATCGGAACGGAACGTCGCGGTGGCGGTACCGAACCGATGCTTTGGCCCGAGTCGATCGTCGAGATTCAACCGGATGGAAAAACGGGAGGCAAGGTCGTCTGGAAGTGGAGTCTTTGGGATCACCTCGTCCAGGATTTTGACAAGACCAAGGCGAACTACGGCGACCCGAGCAAGCATCCCGAGTTGGTCGACCTCAATTTTGTACGTAGCTCCAATCCGGATTGGATTCACATGAATTCGGTCGCGTACAACGCCGAACTCGACCAGATCATTGTGAGCGCCCGTTGGTTTCACGAGGTTTGGATCATCGATCACAGCACGACGACCGCCGAAGCCGCATCACACGAGGGTGGCGACTCGGGAAAGGGCGGCGATTTGCTTTATCGTTGGGGCAATCCGTACACGTATTGGGCCGGTTTCCCTGACGAACAGCAACTCTTTGGTCAGCACGACGCCCATTGGATTCCTCAGGGCTGTCCCGGCGCCGGAAACTTGATGGTGTTTAACAACGGTAGTGCTCGTGATGGTCGTTCTTACTCGACCGTTGACGAATGGTCTCCGCCAAAACAGT